>JANQMQ010000370.1 GCA_028279995.1 Candidatus Phaeomarinibacter sp.
GTCATGTAACCGCCATCGACCGCCAGCGTATGGCCGGTGATGTAGCTGGCGGCATCTGATGCGAGGAAAACCGCGGCCCCGCCAATCTCGTCCGGTCGGCCCCAGCGGCCAAGAGAGGAGCGGTCTCGCGGCATCTGTGTGATCTCTTCCACATCCACCAGTGGTGCATTGAATTCGGTGGCAAAGAAGCCGGGGCTGATGGCGTTGACGGTGATCCCGCTTGGGCCAAGCTCGGCTGCCAGTGCACGAGTCGCCGCCGCCAGCCCGCCCTTGGCCATGCCATAGACAGGATCGCCCTTGATGGAAATCTGCGCGGCAATAGACGTGACATTGATGATCCGTCCGCCGCCTTTGCCGGTCATGTCTCGGGCGACAAGCCGTGACAGCTCGAACGGTGCAACGAGGTCCACATGCAGGAGGTTGCTGACGGCATCATGCTCAAATTCGAACAGGTCGCGCCGGTCCCGCGCCGCTGCATTGTTGACGAGAATGTCAATGCCACCGGCGTCCTCAATAATCTGGTGGACCGCCACCTTGGCAGCATCCAGATCAGCCACGTCAAAGGGCAGGGGCGTGGCAGCAATGCTCTCACCGGCAAGTATCGCAGCAGCTGCGCCGACGGTCTCTGCATCGCGACCACCAACATACACATGCGCGCCGGCAGCACCCAGCGCCCGTGCCATCTCAAGGCCGAGGCCGCGGGCAGCGCCCGTCACAAGGGCGACACGGCCCGTGAGGTCAGAGGGATGCGTACTCACGCCAGCCCCAGCACCTGGTCAGAGACATAAGGGTTGGTCTGCCGTTCATACTCGAAAGTGGAGAGCGGACCGTGTCCCGGCACAAAGCCGGTTTCGTCCCCCAGCGTGAACAGCCGGTCACGAATGGAGTCGATGAGCTGCTGGTGGTTGCCGCGCGGAAAATCCGTACGACCGACCGATCCTTGAAAGATGACGTCGCCCACCAGCGCGATGCGCGACGGCGCGTGATGAAACACGATATGCCCCGGCGTGTGGCCCGGGCAGTGGATAACGTCGAGGGTGAGCCCGCCGACCGTCACCGTGTCGCCCTGGTCAAGCCAGCGCGTCGGCTCGAACAGGTCATAGGTGGGCATGCCGTACTTGGACGCCTGCTCGGGCAGTGTCTCGATGAGAAAGAGATCATCCTTGTGCGGCCCTTCGATGGGCACGCCATGGGTCTTCGCCAGCTCACCGGCGGCACCCGCATGGTCAAGGTGCCCATGAGTCAGCAGAACTTTTTCCAGCTTGAATCCCGCTTCGACGATCGCATCATTGAGGCGGCCGATGTCGCCGCCCGGATCACAGACCGCACCCACCATGGTCTCGTCATCCCACAGGAGCGAACAGTTCTGCTGGAGCGGCGTGACAGGCACGATGGCGATTTTGAGAGGCATGTGGTCTGGTCCGGCTGATATGTGAATCAGCCCTTCATAAACGCTTCAAACGCATCCGCAAAATCCGGGTGCCAGCGGGAGAGGGCGGGCCGGTTCTCAATCAGGTCGCCCACGGTCCACCCCGCGCGTTTTTCGTCCGTCGGCCGATCCACGTCATTGTCGGGGCACAGGATATAGAAGTCGCCGCGCGCGAGGCTCTCAAACATGAAGTCCGCGACCTGCTCCGACGTCCATGCGCCCGGTGGCTTCTCCGGCAGGAAGCGCTGGATCATCCCAGTGTAGGTGAACCCGGGGATCAGCAGATGTGCCGAGACCTCGCAGCCCTCCAGAGTGCGTAGCTCATGCGCCAGCGTTTCCGTGAATGCCTTCACACCAGCCTTGGACACATTGTAGGCGCTGTTGCCCGGCGGCAAGGTGATGCCTTGCTTGGACCCGGTATTGATCACCACGCCCGGCGCACCGGCTTCGATCATCTCGGGCACGAAGGCCTGCACACCGTTGATGATGCCCCCCAGATTGATGCCGAGAAGCTGCTGCCACCCTTCGCCGTTTTCCCACGGCTTGCCGGGGTTCATCCCGGCACCAGCATTGTTCATGAGGACAGAGACAGGGCCCAGCTCAGAGGTGATGGACTGCGCAGCAGCGGTCATCGCCGCGGGATCGCTGACATCACACTGATGAGTCATGACCTTGCCGCCGGAGATTGTTTCTGCCGCAGATGCGAGGGCATCCGCATCCAGATCGATCAAGGCGACATTCAGTCCGGCGGCAGCAAACTGCTGCGCAGCGGCAAGGCCGATTCCGCTGGCGCCACCGGTGATGGCAACGCTGTTTCCGGAGGCAAAAGCGGGTAGATCAGGAAGGGACATGAGAC
>JANQMQ010000382.1 GCA_028279995.1 Candidatus Phaeomarinibacter sp.
GAGGGCTCCGCTCTGGCCAACGGTCTGGCGCAGATCGAGCTTGCCGACCGGAACTTCACGCCTGAAGGGTTTCTTGATGGCGCCGGCAAGGCCCATGAGATGATCGTGACAGCGTTCGCGGCCGCGGATCGAGACACGCTTCGGCAACTGCTTGACGAAAACGTCTACCGCGACTTCGAGGCCGCCATTGAAGACCGCGAAGTGGAAGGCCGGACCCTTGAACAAAGCTATGTTGGCCTGTCATCGGCGGACATCACCGACGCCGAACTCGAAAACGGCAATGCGCGCGTGACCGTGCGCTTTGCAAGCGAGATTGTCTCCGCGCTCCACGCGGCCAATGGCGACATTGTGGAAGGCAGCCCGGAGGCCGTGCGCCAGGTGGTCGACGTGTGGACCTTCGAGCGGGACACCAAGGCCCGGGACCCGAACTGGAAGCTCGTCGCAACCGGTGGCAATTAGGTCTGCACAGCGCCCGGGGACCCGGCCATGCCCACCCCATCTGACTGTCATGCAAACCGCTTCGACATCATCCGGTCGCGCCGTTTCGCGCTTCTGGGTGGGGCCATTCTTGCTGGTATGGCCCTACTTGCTGGACTCGTATGGCTCATGACCGAAGAAGGGCCTACCCAGCAACTGGTTCTTGCTGAGACGAACTTCACAGATCTGGACGGCTGGGAGGCCGACGATCATGGGGCGGCGCTGGCCGCATTGCGCCAATCCTGCGTCATACTGGGCCGTATTCCCGCCGACCGATCTTTGCGCGGCGATCTCAGGCTGGCGCTGACTGCCGGCGATCTCCAGAATGTCTGCATTCAGGCGGAAAACACGCCGGACTCTGAGGCAAAATCCTTCTTTGAAAGTGCCTTTGTTCCGTTTCACATCCGGAATGGTGATGAGAAAACAGGACTGATCACGGGCTATTTCGAGCCCGAAATGAAGGGGTCCCGTACCCGCAGTGAGACCTACCCGGCCTCGGTCCTGGCCCGTCCCGATAGTCTGGTGACGGTGGAACTGGGCGACTTTCGCGAAAGTCTGCGGGGCCAGCGCATTGCCGGGCGGGTGGAAAACGGTCGTCTGGAGCCATTTGCCGACCGCTCGGCTATCGTTGCGGGGGCCTTGGATGGGGAGGGCCTGGAACTGATCTGGCTGCCCGACCCGATTGATGCCTTCTTCCTCGAGATTCAGGGCTCCGGCCGGGTAGTCCTGCAGGACGGCCCGGATGCCGGTACGGTCATACGCCTGTCCTACGCCGGTCAGAACGGACACCCCTACACGCCCATCGGTAGGCCCTTGATTGACCGCGGTCATATCCCCCGCGAGGAGATGTCCATGGCGGCGATCCGTACCTGGCTCGAGGCCAACCCGGACGAGGCCCAGCAGGTGATGAACCTCAATGCATCGTTCGTGTTCTTCACCGAGTTGGTGGTCGAGCACCCCGAACTGGGCCCGCCGGGGGCACAGTCCGCGCTGCTGACCCCCCACCGCAGCATTGCGGTCGACCGCAAGTACCATGCACTGGGTCTGCCGTTCTGGTTTGAGCTTCCAAATCCCTCTCCGGCCGATCCTGAGGGCCCGATCAGGCGGCTGATGATGGCTCAGGACACCGGCGGCGCCATTCGCGGGCCTGTGCGGGCGGACTATTTCGCCGGAATCGGTGATCAAGCCGGTGAAGTTGCCGGGCACATGCAGGACCAGGGCAGCCTGACGGTCCTGCTGCCTCATGCCGTTGCCGAGCGTGCCCGGAAAATCACATGGTAAAGCCAAAAGACTCAAAGATTCGCTCGCTGCCGGAACGGGCTGTCATCGCCGGATTCGCAGGCCGCGAATTGTCACGGCTTGATGGCTATCCTTGCCAGCACAGCGTGGTTCGCTGAATGGCAAAACGGCGCCCAAACCGAGGTCTCGAGACAGCCGAACAGCAACTCTGGAAGAAGGTCACCGACGCAGTGACGCCGCTTCCAGGCCGCGAGGACATGTCCGAGCTGCTGAAAGTGGATAAACCCAAGCATAAAATTCCGGATACGAAACAAAAGCGGGTCGCCAGTTCCCCAGCAGCCCAGCCATCTTTCGTGCCCCACGTGCACGTCAAAAAACAAGCAAAACTGCCGAATCCCCACGATGCCGGGACGCTGGACGGTGGCCTACAACGCAAGTTGCGCCGGGGCAGAATTGACCCTGACGCTAAGATTGACCTGCACGGCCTAACCCAGGCGCAGGCCCATCAAAGACTGCGCACCGACCTGCCCCGTCACCGCGCGGGTGGCGTGAGATGTCTGTTGGTGGTCACCGGCAAGGGATCAGCCTCTGCCCTCGCCCGCCACACGCTCCATGGCAATGACATTTCCCACACACCGGAACGCCGCGGTGTACTGCGGGACAACCTGCCCCATTGGCTGGCGGATGCTGAATTCCGGCCACATGTGGCAGCCGTCCGCCCGGCCCATCCCCGCCATGGCGGCGGTGGGGCTTTCTATGTGTGGCTGCGGCGTCAGCGCTAGGGCGTCTGGGATTCGCAGACAGCGAAATTCGATACGCTCCCGAATCAAGCGAGTTTTCCCGCAAGATTCGCGGACTCGAAAGGCCGACCACGCGTCCGGATTCGCGCCGGGCGATAAAGCCCTAACCTCAGGCACATTGTCCTAAAGAATGAACTTCTGCAGATCCGCGTTCTTTGCGAGATCGCCGATCCGGCTTTCGACGTAGGCCCGGTCAACGCTGATCGTCGCCCCGGAAGCATCAGTGGCTTCAAAGCTGATCTCGTCGAGCACCCGTTCCATCACCGTGTGCAGCCGCCGCGCGCCGATGTTCTCGACGGTGCCGTTCACCTCGGTGGCGATATCGGCGATGGCGTCGATGCCCTCTTCGGTGAAGTCCAGCGAGACGTCTTCGGTGCCCATCAGCGCCACATATTGTTTGACGAGGCTCGCTTCGGGCTCCGTGAGGATGCGCTTGAGGTCATCGCGCGTCAGGGCATTCATCTCGACACGGATAGGCAGCCGCCCCTGCAGTTCCGGGAGCAGGTCGGACGGCTTGGCGATATGAAAAGCGCCCGAGGCAATGAACAGGATGTGGTCGGTCTTGATCTGTCCGTGCTTGGTAGACACCGTTGTGCCTTCAATCAGCGGCAGCAGGTCCCGCTGCACGCCTTCGCGGCTGACATCGGCCCCCTGCCGTTCGGACTTGGCGCACACTTTGTCGATCTCGTCGAGGAAGACGATGCCGTTGTTTTCGACGAGGCTGATCGCTTCGCGGGTGACCTGCTCATCGTCCAGCAGCTTGTCGCTTTCATCCTGGA
>JANQMQ010000397.1 GCA_028279995.1 Candidatus Phaeomarinibacter sp.
ATCATGGCCGCACACCCGCACATCCCCTGCCGTCATGGCAAGAAAGCCGGTAATCATCTTCATGCTGGTGGATTTGCCCGCACCATTGGGACCCAGGAAGCCAAGCACCTGCCCCTTGGGAACGTCAAAGCTCACATTGTCCACGGCCACGAACGGCCCAAACCGTTTGGTCAGGCCGCTGATCTGGATCATCGGAACTGGGGAATCCGAACCGCTCATAGTCTCTCCCGGATGCGCGCGAATGCGATTGCCCGCGCGGCGTTTTGGTTCCTTCGTGCATAGAAATCTGCGCGGCGTGGCGCAAGTGACTTTTCAGAAAGAATTATGCCCAAAGCGTGACGCACCACACCGGTTCGTGCAGCAGCGCAAAGCCGGACACCGCCCGCCTTATACAGGTCGGCAGGGCATGTGTCTTGTTACGGACAGAGGGGACAAAACATCTGGGAGAAAAGGCGGGCCGGGCGAAACGCACTTCATGTGAGAAGGGTCTTCAACCACCATCCCATAAAGGGGGATGGGGGCGGGATGGTGGGAAGACGAAGAAACACGCCTCCACCCGGCACCGCAAAAAGGGCCCCCGCAAGGGCCCATACGTTGGATACGCGGGTCAAGCGGGGGGTCGCAGATGGCAGGCCCTGAACGGCGGCCCCGACGGGGGGCTGGGGGGCTTGGGGGGTGTCGGAGAAACCGTTAACCCAAGGCCGCCTTGCGACAGATTGAATATGGGTACGGTTTGGGGCGCACCAACGGCTGAATTGGGGCCATTTTGTGAATTCGGATCACAGGATTGCGACCGTGCCGGGAACGCCCACATCACCTGAAATGGTTAACGCAAATCCCCTGCGGACTTGCGCCAATCCGGCTGGGCGGAAACAATGCAGGCGATGACCAAGCCACAGCACCTGTCCGTCGTTCCGCCCAAGTCACCCCAGACAGGGGGCGGCGGCCCGAACACCCCCAAAACACCCAAAACCGTGTTCTGGGAGCGCCGGGAATTGGACGCCATCCTCAATGTCTATGGCAGGCGCGTTGCCGCGGGCGACTGGCGGGACTACGCCATGAGCGGCCTCAAGGACTGCGCTGTGTTCAGCGTCTACCGCCGCGCCAGCGAAATGCCGCTCTACCGCATCGAGAAGCGTCCCAAACTGCGCAATCGCCAGGGCGCCTATGCGGTCATCGCCGTCTCCGGCATGATCCTGAAGCGCGGCCATGAGCTGAAACAGGTTCTCAAGGTGCTTGAACCCAAACAGCTATCGCTCGTCACGGACCTCTAGCTGTCAGCGGCCTTTGGGCCGAAGCAGGGCACTCAGCGCCAGCGGCGCTATCAGCGTCGTGGCAATCGCCATGAGCACCAGCGCGGACGGCATGGCCGCCACGACCCGGTCTGTCGCCCCAACCAGAAACAACCCGTGCTCCACGGCAATGGAAATCACCACAAGCTCCACCGCCCCGCGCGAACTCATGCCCATGCCGATGGCGGCTGAGTCCCGTGTGGTGAACCCCGCCAGTCGCGCCGGTAAGCCTGCGCCAATGAGCTTGCCCGCAATCGCAACTCCGACAAGCGCCATAAGAAACACAGGGGCCTGCACCACGGCCGTCAGGTCAACCGCAAGGCCGATTGAGGCAAAGAACACCGGCCCCAGGAACCCGGCCGTGATCCCGCCGACAAGGATCTTCATTTCCGCATAGGGACGCGGCCCCACCCGGTCCGGCTCGAAGAACAGTCCCGCCATGAACACACCGATGATCCAGTGCATGCCCAGCATTTCTGCCAGCAGGGCATAACCAAGCGCCACCGCCATAAGGATGGCGAACTCGGCGGACGCGATCTGCAGCACATGCAGTTTGCGCGAAATGCGCGGATAGACATGCGCTCCCAGAAGCCCCGTCACCACGAAGAAGGCAACGGCCTTGGCGAGCATCACCGCAATTTCAAGCAGGGTCGGCACATGCCCCGTCGCAAGCAGAGCCGTGATCATCGCCAGCAGGACCAGCCCGATGACATCATCAAAGATTGCAGCCGCGACCATGGTCTGCCCTAGCCGCGTGGACAGCAGGCCCATCTCCGCCAGCACCCGCACCGTGGTGGGAATGGCGGTGATCGCCAGCGCCACGCCCACAAAGGCTGCCTGCACGATCCGCATCTCTGTATCCGGCAGGAAGACCCAGGCCAGCCACGTGCCCGTGACAAGCGGCACCAGCGCACCCCCGGCGGCGACGAGGAAGGAGGTTGTGCTGTGAGAGGCAATCTGTGTCGGCTTCATGTCGATGCCTGCCGACAGCAGCAGGAAGAAGATACCCGCCTCGGCAACCAGACCGATCAACTCCGAGTCGAAATGCACAAGGGTTGGCAGGCCCGCCCCAAAACCGCCGATAGCCCCGACAAATGCGAGGGCAAGCCCGATCAGCAGACCTGCCAGCAATTCGCCGACAGCTGCGGGTTGCCCCACCCGTTCAGCCCCTTCGCCGAACAGGCGCGCAACCACAAAGACCACAAAGAGGCCACCGAGCGCTTCCATACCTCAAGCAGATACGAAAAACCCCCGGACACTGTAAAGCGTCCGGGGGTTGATACGCGGCGCGTGGCGCCGGCTGCGAGTTGCAGCTTTATTCGCAGTACCTACTCGCGATTGCCGAGCAGCTGCAGCAGCATGATGAAGAGGTTGATGAAATCGAGGTACAGACGCAGCGCACCCATGATGGACTTGCGACCGGCGACCGTCCCGTCATCATTGACGTCATACATTTCCTTGATCTGCTGCGTGTCGTAGGCGGTGAGGCCGGCAAACACGAGCACGCCAATCACGGAAATCGCGAACTGCAGGGCGGAAGAGCCGACGAAGATGTTCACGATCGACGCGAGAATGATCCCGATCAGACCCATGAACAGGAATGATCCCCAGCCGGAGATATCCTTCTTCGTGGTGTAGCCCCAAAGGCTCAGCGCACCGAAGGACGCAGCCGTGATCAGGAACACCTGGAAGATGCTGCCCCCCGTATAGACGAGGAAGATCGACGACAGGGACAGACCCATCAGGGCCGCAAAGGTCCAGAAGGAGAACTGCGCCGCCGGCACGCTCATCTTGTGCACACGGAAGCTCAGGAAGAACACCATGCCCAGCGGGGCCAGCATGACGACCCACTTGAACGGGGTATTGAAGATAAGATTGCCGAACGCTGAAAGCATCAGGCCGTCCGGTGTCTGGACCACAGCCATGGTGTAGGCGAGATAGGCAATAACGCCGGTAATCGCCAGACCGCCGGCCATGTAGTTGTAGACGCCCAGCATATAGCTGCGCAGGCCCTGATCGATGTCGGCGGCATGCGCCTGAGCGGGGCTACGGCCACGAAGGACTTCGCTGTCGTAGTCAGCCATGGTGTTTATGATCCTCTCAAGGTCAACAAAACAAAACTCTGGCCGATAATATCGTTTGGAATTGCGCCAGTTTCAAGACATTCCAATGTAGCGAGCAGGGAAATTCGTTGAATATTCAATTACTTAAAATGGATGTGGTTACTCTCAACACCTTTTTGGAGACCGAATTCCCACAATGGAGCACCTCAACCGGTGCCAGTGTAACCGATGTCACCCCTGAGGGCGTCATCTGCCGCCTGCCGTTCAATGAGAGTCAGCTGCGCCCCGGCGGCACCGTCTCCGGCCCCACCATGATGGGTCTGGCGGACACCGCCATGTATGCCGCGGTCCTGTCGCGCATCGGCCCGGTGGCCCTTGCGGTCACCACAAACCTCAACATCAACTTCATGCGCAAGCCGGAGCCGCGCGCCACCACTGCCACCTGCCGCCTCCTGAAACTCGGCAAGCGCCTCGCCATCGGCGATGTCGCCATTGTCAGCGAAGGCGACACGGACATGGTAGCGCACGCAACAGTGACCTACTCGATCCCCCTGCAGGGCTAGTCAGGCCGCCAGCGTTCCGGTTTTCGACGCAGCAAGCCCTTCCA
>JANQMQ010000405.1 GCA_028279995.1 Candidatus Phaeomarinibacter sp.
GCACGCCCGCAAAAGCAAAGGTGGACAGCGCATAACCGGCAAGCCCGAGCACGAAGACGGGGCGTCTGCCCCACCGGTCGGCAAGCTTGCCCCAGAGTGGCGACGACACAACAACGGCCAGCGCCGCCGCCGTGATGATCAGACCCACATGGGTTTCCCGCAGGCCGATCTCGCGCGCAATCGGGCCGAGCACCGCGAACAGCACGGTCTGCCCCATGGAAAACGCCATCAGCCCGCTGATGAGGATCACATAGGAGAGCCGGTGGCCCGACCGGTGACTTGACCCGCCACCGCTCTCTTTCTCACCTTCAGCTGTTGGCGCACCGGCCTGAGCCGCGCCATCCTGTGTCGCATCCACCATGGCGTCCCCTCCCCTTGAAAACCGAAGAGAGCATTCCATACTTGCGAATGATTATCAATAACTAGCTTAGACGAAAGTCACCCGCCATAGGGAGCTGTCATCGTCGCGCGGCACGAGCTTCAGCAGGGTTCCGTTCGGCAGGTGGCTGAACCCGTCCCGCCCCAGCGCCTGCTCGATGGACCAGTAGACACCGCCATGGGCAACAATCAGCGGGACGCCCGGCAATGACAGGGCCCGCGTGACAGCCGCAACGATGCGCGCGGAAAACTTTTCAAACGGCTCTGCCCCATAGAGCGTCTCTCCCTCACACCACGCCGGCCGCCAGCTTGTGTCCGTGCTGCCTTCGGCCTCCCCCCAGAAGGCTTCCTTCAATCCGTCATCAACCGTGATCGGCAGGCCCAGCCTGTCTGCGGCAAGCCGGGCGGACTGATGTGCGCGCACCAGCGGACTGCTGACAATATGCGTGATCTCGTCGAGCGGAAGCCGTCCGACGCTTGCAGCCACTTCGGCATGCCCCGCGGCGTTCATAGGCACATCCGTCTGCCCCTGGCAGCGGCCTTCGATGTTCCAGTCGGTCTGGCCGTGACGCAGATAGAAGAAGGGTCGGCGCGGCAGCAAGGGCAGATCAGACATCCAGCCGTGCAGCCCGTTGTTCCGCCAACGCCAGCGACACTTCACTGAACTTGTCGTCGGTCAGCGAGTAGAACAGCATCGCGATGGCACCCAGCACGAACAGCACCACCGGCCCCAGTGCCACCATGAACAGAATGCCGCCCAGCGCGTCTGCTGACTGCGCCGCGTTCGGTACATAGCCGGTGAAGGACAGCACCAGTGCCGCGCCCGCGCCGCCCACAGCCATAGCCATCTTCTGGAAGAAACTTGTGGCCGCATAGATCGCTCCGTCCGCGCGGACGCCGGAGCGCAGCTCTGCATAGTCCACCGCATCCGGCAGCATCGACCACGCCATCACCGTCGGCCCGGCAAACATGATCGCCCCGATGCAGGAGATGACAAAGATCATCGCGATCTGATCCGTCGGCGTCAGATACAACGCAACACCGGACAGGCAGCCGAGAAACGCGCCGAGAAGATAGGTCGCCCGCTTGCCCAGACGTTTGGCGAAGAACGGCACGATCACGATACCGATGAAGTTGAATACCGCCACCGAGACCATGAATACCGGCACCAGGTCTTCCCGCCCCACATTGTAGATGAAGTAATAGATGATCGCCGCCGACCGCACGGTGAAGGCCATCATCCCCATCCAGAACGCGAAGATGAGCAGCGCCAGCGGCCAGCCGCCGGCCTTCAGGGCACGGACGATCTGCGCCAGTCCCGGTACATCCTCATGGGCGAACTTGCGCTCCTTGGTGGTGAAAAACGTCGCTGCCAGCAGCACACAGGCAATCACGCCGTAGACTGCCATGGTCATCTGAAAGCCCACGGCCCCACCGCCGAACTGCGCCACCAGCGGCGTCGTCATGGCAGCAACGAGCAACCCGCCCAGCATCGCAAACGCCATGCGGTAGGTCGAGAGCACGGTCCGCTCATGTGCCTCTTCCGTCAGGGCCGACGTCAGCGATGAATAGGGAATGCTCACCACCGTGTAGGCAATGCCGAACAGGATGTAGGTGGCATAGGCGTAGATGACCTTGCCTTCAGGACTGAGGTCCGGCGCCGTGAAAGTGGCCACCCCCATAAGCGCGAGGAACGGCCCGCCGGCAATGACATAAGGTCGAAAGCGCCCCCAGCGCGTCCGCGTCCTGTCGGCAATGACGCCCATGACCGGGTCAGTCACTGCATCAACAATGCGGGCGACAAGAAAGATCGACGCCGCCGTCGCCGCACTGATGCCCGCCACATCCGTATAGAAGAACAGCAGGAACAACAGTGCCGATTGAAAGAACAGATTTACCGCAAAGTCGCCAACGCCATATCCGGCTCGTGTAACAACCGGCAATCCAACAGCAGACGCCCCTGTCGTGGACGGCGCAACATCAGCCCGCATCAACTTCCCCTAGCAGCAGCCGAAATCGACCATACGACGCGACTGACGCCGACCATATCAGGGCATCTGGCCTACGAAACGCAAATACCCACAATTCTTACTTGCGAATGATTTGCAATAACGGATATGAAGGAGGTCGTTCTTCACCCCGCCATCATGCGAGTCGCCATGCGCCAGTTTCCGGATCAGCCCACCTCCAGCTCCCCCGCCACCTGCCCGACGGCGGACAGGCTTGAGCCTGCCACCCTCGACACCCTCTCTTTCGCGCCACGCCTCATCATCTGGGCGGCCCGCCTGTGGTGGCAGGACAAGGGAGATGAAGCCGGCAGTCGCCAGATGATTGCCCAGGCCTTCACACTCGCCCGCAGCAATGGCGCCGATGCGGCCTTTGACGAGTTGATGCTGATGGCCCTGCACGGTGCCTGCCGGCACCTCGATTTTGATACCCACCCGCGCAAGCTCGCCTCTGATGAACTTGCGTTACTGAGAGTTCTGGCGGCTTTCCAGGACGACGCCGTGATCGGCGGCGAGCAGGCGCTCGAAACCTGGCTGCCCCCTGCAACGGCGCGCCTGGCAGTTGATTCAGCCCTGACCCTCGCCCGTCAGATGGGCCGCGCCGGCCTCTACATGCGGCCCCGGCAGCAAAACTGAGGGGCGAAACATCCAACAGACACGCAAAAACCAAGGGAAAACCTGCATAAGTCACAATCTTGGATTATACATATAAAGATATCTTGATATTATTATCAGACTCGCAATAGGCTGCGCGGCAGTACAAACCGCCCCGCCCATTGACTGTTTCATCATGCGCGGGGCCCTGATGGGGATTTGCCGCCATGACCAAACCGACATCCGACACCGACACGTCCGTCCGCTCCGCCGTGCTCGGCTTTCCGCGCATCGGCGCGCGTCGTGAATTGAAATTCGCCGCCGAAGCCTTCTGGCGCGGAGACAGTGACGCAGAGACCCTCGAAGACATCGCCGCCCAGCTGCGCACCCGCCACTGGCGCGCCCAGCGCGAGCGCGGCATCGATGTCATCCCGTCCAATGATTTTTCGTTCTACGACCAGATGCTGGACATGATTGCGCTCGTGGGCGCGATCCCGCAGCGCTTCGGCTGGCAGCCAGGCACGCCCGTCGATCACAAGACCTACTTCGCCTGTGCGCGCGGCACCGACACCGCCCCGGCCATGGAAATGACCAAGTGGTTCGACACCAACTACCACTACATCGTGCCGGAGTTTGACGAGACGACACGCTTCTCGCTTGCCCGCACCACGCCGCTGGACGCCTGGCAGGAAGCCCGCGCCCTG
>JANQMQ010000408.1 GCA_028279995.1 Candidatus Phaeomarinibacter sp.
AGAAAGTATAAGAACCGATCAGACCCAGTGACGGCTCGATAACGGCAAACGTTTCCGTCTTGTCGAGTGTCATGCCGATGGTCGGCCCAAGCGCCAGACGTCCGCCCCATGTGTCAGAGCTGCCGACAACAGTCCCGGCGGAGTTGGTGTAGGCATCACGCTGTGACCAAGTAGACGACACACTGGTGGTGTGACGGACCCAGATCACCGAGTTAAGTGCCTCGGTGCCGGACGCCGAGAGCGACACATTGAACTTGTCTGCATCATAGGACCCGGTTGACGTTGTCACGCGGATATCACTGTCAGACCAGCCATAGCTCGTCCCGGCACTCAATGTCAGACCATTCACAAGATAGCTGGCGTAAAGGCCAACCCCGTAGCTGCGCGAGTCTACCTTGAGGTTGTTCACCGACGACTTGATGTCAGACCATGCAGTCGTGACAAACACGCCAATCCTGATGTCCTCCCAGAAGTCCCGGTGCACGCCAGCACCAACCATGATCGTGTCGCCTTCCTGACGGGACGCATCATCCTGGGAGAAGTCCGTGTAGGAAGCCCTGACCCAGGCAACTGTTTTCTCGTCAAGCGCTGTACGGGCGGAAAGCGGCGGAACTGAAGAATTGTCCGGGTTCTGCTCATCAAAGTGCCGCACAATTGCATTGAATTCCCGGTCAAACCGATCCGCCGCAGGGGCACCCGTAAAATAGTTGGCAGCTTCCGGGTTTGGACGCCCTCGTTCCAACAGGTTAAAAGTCTCTCTGATCTCATCTTGAACCGTTTGCAACTCGGCGCGAGGTTCAGACGATTTCTCATACAGCTCGCCCAGGGCTTCATCTATCTGGGCAATCTCTGAATCCATGCGCCTCTTGAAGGCGCCCTCAGAGTCAACGTCAATGCCGTACATGCCCTTCACCAAGGCCGCTTCCCGGTCGAACGGCGGGTTGCGCCTGCGTTCTTCATAGTATTTCCGAGCATCGTTGGCATTCTCGATCTGCTGGTCAATTGGCTCGAGCTCCTGTTCCAGCTCATGTTCACGCTGCCGCAGCTCGGCAAGGCGCTTCTCAAGAGCCGGCCGTTCATTGTCCGGGACCGGGATGAACGCAGGTGGCGGACCATCCCCGAACTGCTCGTCCCAGTACTCCTGCTGCAGGCGGGCTTCTTCCTCCCACATCTCCTGTTCAAGCCGGTCTTCATTGACGCGGGTCGTTTCATGCGCGTTGTCCGTGACTGTGATGACCTGGCGCGGTGTCAGGTCATCGCCGCCGGCGGCATCGGCATCAGCCCCTGGACCGGACACACAGGTGAACGAGACACTCGCAGACCCGCCCCCTTGTGCATTGATCGCGCCTGTAACGGTAAACGTCCCCGTCGAGGGAAACGTGAAGCTGCCCGATCCGGTCGCATTGTTCAGGAACAGCAGCAGATTGCTGCCCGGGTTCACGTCAATCGCGACCGACAGAACCAGTCCTGTCGCCGTCGCGGTGATCACATCGCCTGCAAAGAATGTCCCGGCCTGATTGATATTCGCAGCACCCCCTGCCGGAGCAGTGCGGTTGAACCCCGACACATTCCCGCCGTTACAGGATGTTGCAGCCTGAGCCGCAGCAGGTGTTGCGCCTGTCGTCATCAGTGTAGCCCCAAAGAGGACAGCTGCGCCCATGCCACAGGCACTGCTCAGGGCAGCGCCAAGTCCGATCTTCATACTGATTACTCCCAACCCCGATTTTTCAGATTCCCCCCAGCCATATCGGGACGCCGGACTCCTCACATCATCAAAAGTGATGAAGCCACTCTGGAAATATGGTTTTAAATAGGTGTTCGGGTTGGGAGAGTGCGTAAATGCAACAGGCGTCAGGGCTGGATAATCTCGGTGCGGAAGTCACACCGGCAACAGGACTTCCGGTTACCGGTGTCTGGATTGCCCAACCGGACGCGCGTCCTGATGCACGCATTGTACTGTACGTCTACGGCGGCACATTTGCGCTCAACCGCGGCCCGATGCAGGAGATCATTGCCGGTCGCATCGCGACCCATGCCCGTGCCCGGGTGCTTTTGTTCGACTACTCCCTCGCACCGGAACACCCCTTCCCGCTTGCCATTGAAGACGTGACGGCGACCTATCTGGCATTGCTTGAGCAGGGACATGACCCCGACAAGATCGTCGTCATGGGAGATACCTCGGGCGCGGGCATCGCCCTTGCCGCTCTGATTTCCCTGCGTGATCAGCAGCACCCCATGCCGGCCGGATTTGCAGCGCTGACACCGCTGATCGACCTCACTTTCTCCGGTGGAAGCTATGTCAGCAACATCCGGTCGAACGGCTCAACGTCGGACGTTGAACTCATCATGACCCTGGCCTTCGATTACCTGCAGGGTGCCGATCCGCGCCACCCCCTCGCATCGCCTGTTTTTGCTGACCTCGCCGGCATGCCTGAAATGGAAATCCATGCGGACGTCAACGACGTGCTGTATGACGACGCAATCCTGCTGGCTGAAAAACTCCGCGGCGGCGGCGGCAAGGCCAGCCTTTATGAATGGGATGGGCTGGCCGACACCTGGCAGCGGCTCGCGCCCCTTTCATCGCAAAGCACTGCAGCGCTGGCACGCATCAGCCAGTTCGTCCGCAAACAGACCGGCAACAAGGCGCCCGCCAGCAAGGCGGATGCAGATAGCCTCATTACCTCCTATCAGGGTCTCATCAAGGAATTCATCCAGCCGCATACCCGCGAGAGGGTCGATGAAATCTTTGAATGGTCACGCGCGCATGGGCCGGAGTGGGTCTGGCCATTCATCCAGCGTCGCCTCAAGCACGGCGCGCTGGTCACCCAGGATCAGGTAGAACGTGACTGGCTCACCATGCTGTTTTCCGAAGCGTCAGACGGCATGCTGCTGCTGAGCGCCAGCCGTCACATCCTGCTTTCCAACAAGCGCGCCCGAGATCTCCTCGACAGCAAGACACCGATCACCCTGAAGAACGGCAGGCTCTTTGGCACAACGGAACGCGATGACGAAGAATTGCAGACCGCGCTGGACGACCTGTTCAAGGCATCATCAGCGCGCCTGCAACGGGCGATCCGCCTGGACGGCATAAAGGGAAAACGCGGCTACACGGGTCCGACACTTGTGCGCGGCGAACGCCTCCAGCAGGAGAGCGAGGGCCGCGGCGTACCGCCGGTGGTCCTGCTTCGCCTTCTCACCCCGCCAAGCGAAACGGACATTGATGAGACGGCGCTGGAGACGTGGTACGGCCTGTCCAAGAAGGAAGCCAGACTTGCCGCAGCCTTCGCGACCGGCATCAGCCTTTCAGACTTCGCGGAAAGCAACGGTGTCTCCATCACCACCGTCCGTACCCAGTTTGCCAACCTGAAAGCCAAGCTTGGCGCCAGCGACCAAGCGGCCGTTGTCCGCCACGTGTTGCAGGCATCAAAACAGAACTCGTTTCCGTGACGGACGCATAACCTTCGGCTGCAAGGCAGGCAGAAACTGGTGACCCCGGGTGGATTCGAACCACCGACCCTCAGATTAGGAATCTGATGCTCTATCCAACTGAGCTACGGGGCCACATCGCGTCAACTGCACCAAGCGTATAGCAGGCCTCACACCGCCACGCACGGCCCAAAGGAGGATTGGCAAAACTTACGGGCTGGTTTTCGGGGCCGGGGGGATGGTGCCAGCAAACACATCCTTCGCATCGTCCGTCAGATAGTCCGCAAAAACTGCGTGCGGCACCTCAAAGGAAAACGTTCCCATGGCATAGGGGCCAAGCGCATAGGGCGGATAGTGAAAGGCAAGGCCGGCGGATTTCTCGTCTACCGTTGAGGGAAGCAGTGTCACGGTAAGGTAGCCGTCAGGTCGGTAGGTCAGCGTCTTGCGTGCATCGTCTCGCCAGGTCTGATCGTCTTCCCCCATGGGACTACCGACCCGCTCAACCCATTCCGCTTCCCATTGGGCATAGAGGTGGTTCATCAAAACCGGCCAGACCGGCGCAGCCACACTCTCTCCATCAACAAACAGGGACTGCACCGGCACTTCCTTACCGCCGTCACCATCACGCTGCCAGATGATGGCCATATACCCGGTATTACCATGCGCGCCGCCGGTAAACATCCACCGGGTCCCCAGCACGCTGAGATGTCTGTCGCTCGAATAGGTGACATCCCAGGTTTCGTCGAGCAGATAGGGGCGAAAAAACTCAGGCACACTTTCAGAGTCCTCTGCAGCCGACTGTGCGAGCTTTCGCGCCGTGCCGACACTTCCTGACACGATCTCGGACCCCAGCCCCGGCTCCATCACGATTTCTGCAGCGACCGATATTTCAGTCGAGATGTGAGGCGATTCGGTCTTCTGCACAAAGGCATCTGAAACGGGCTGCTCCTGGCCGGATGCCGCCCCTGCTGCAAACACCACCGCAACAAGCGGTCCTGCGACAAAGGCCGGCAATCGGAATGAAGTCTTGGCGAAGCCAAACATGATGAACCTCATGGTCACAGTAACGGATGCAGTCGCCTGACAGGCGAGCCCATCTAAGGTACCTTATCTTCACACACAGCATAGTGAGCGCCAAAAAGCGGATCAGTCCCGGGCGCATGGCTCAGGGAGTTCAACGTGGCACTGCATTTTTCAACCAATCGCCCTGCCTTTCTGGCGGGTGCTCTGGCCGCCCTCGCAGCAGGCCTGCTTGCTACGGCAAGCCTGAGCACTGCCAATGCCCAGACGTTGTCGTCCGATGTGGGTCCGCAGTTTGGCCTGAAGGTAGAAAGCCATATCAGCGGCGACATTCCCTTG
>JANQMQ010000423.1 GCA_028279995.1 Candidatus Phaeomarinibacter sp.
GCGGCTGCGCATCCTGCAGATTCTGACAACTGGTCACCAATGACCAAGGACAAGACCATGATTGCCGAAGCCTCCCGCCTTCCCGTCACCGTACTCTCCGGCTTTCTTGGGGCCGGCAAGACGACACTTCTCAACCGCGTGCTGAACAATCGCGATGGCCGGCGTGTCGCCGTCATTGTCAACGATATGTCCGAAGTGAACATCGACGCCGATCTGGTACGTGCGGACACCGAACTGAGCCGCACCGATGAAACACTGGTCGAGATGTCGAACGGCTGCATTTGCTGCACCTTGCGTGATGATCTCCTCGCAGAAGTGCGGCGCCTCGCCGAAGAGGGGCGTTTCGACTATCTGCTGATCGAGTCAACCGGCATTTCTGAGCCTTTGCCTGTGGCGGCGACCTTCGACTTCCGAGACGAAGAGGGCGTGAGTCTGTCGGATGTTGCCCGCCTTGATACCATGGTGACCGTCGTCGACGCCGTAAATCTACTCCATGACTACTCCAGTCACGACTTCTTGCGGGACCGTGGCGAAACTCTGGGAGAAGAAGATGATCGAACGCTTGTACACCTTCTCACCGACCAGATCGAATTCGCTGATGTGGTCATTCTCAACAAGGTGGCCGATGCGGAGCCGCAGCAGGTGGACGCCGCGCGCAAGATCATCCGCAGCCTGAATGCGGATGCAAAGATCATCGAGACCAACCATTCCAAAGTCGGCACGGATGAAATCCTCGATACAGGGTTGTTCGACTACGAGAAAGCGCATGAACATCCGATGTGGGCCAAGGAACTCTACGGCTTCGCCGATCACGTGCCGGAAACCGAAGAATACGGGGTCGCAAGCTTTGTCTACCGCGCCCGTCGTCCGTTCGTGCCGGAACGCATCCACGCCCTATTGAACGGAGCCCTTCCCGGCGTGATCCGCGCCAAAGGCCATTTCTGGATCGCCACGCGGCCTGATTGGGTCGTGGAGTTCTCGCTCGCAGGCGCTTTGTCGTCGATCAGTCCACTTGGCACCTGGTGGGCGGCGGTACCGAAAGAGCGTTGGGTGGAACATGAAAGCGCGCGTGCTTACATGCGTGATCACTGGCAGGAGCCCTGGGGCGACCGTCGGCAGGAGATCGTCTTCATCGGCAGCGGCATAGACTGGCAGGCGCTAAAGGCGCGGCTGGATGCCTGTCTCCTTCCTGATCAGCATTCGCAGGGCCCTGACGATCTCCCGGAGTTGCCAGACCCCTTCCCGGCCTGGCGGCGCGTGGCGGCCACGGGCTGACACTCACCCAAGAATGAGTGTCCCCTGCTCAAGCGCAGAGTCGGCGTCTCCGGGGCTTGCTGGTTCCGCTGAGGCGAACAGGCCGACAGACAGCGTTTGGACCACCGAACGCGGGACGGCTTCGCTGGCCTTGGCGCTGCCGTGCTCGTCGATACCGTGTTGAAAGCACCCGAGACCTAAGTCGTCAGAATATGCGAAAGGCCCCCATTTTTACGTGACTGTAAACTGCCCCATCATGCCGCGGTCTTCGTGTTCCAGGATATGGCAATGATACATATAGGGGAACTGGTCTGTGGCAACGTGGTCAAAGCGCACGACAATCTCAGACCAATCGTCGTCGTCCAGGACAACGGTATCCTTCCATCCCCGCTGGTCTTCCGGCGCAGTTGCACCTTCCATTTGATCAATGAGAAAAGAGCAACCATGCGCATGAAAGGGATGAGCGCCCATATCGGAGCGGATACGCCATCGCTCCCATTCGCCCAGATTGACCCTTTCGTTGATCACGTTCATGTCCATTGATGCACCGTTGATGGCCATATCCATTGCAGCGTGGCCGTGATGACCTGAGGCCCCACCACCGTGCTCCATGGTTAGTTCAAACTCACGGACACGTACGACATCGCTCGCCTTGGGGCGGATAATGTTGACGAGCTTTTCAGGCAGCGGGACAAGGTTTGGGACAAGCGAGGTATCGACTTCCAAGGTCAACGACGGCATCTCAGCCGCAACCTCTGACGAGCCCAGCACCCCCAACATGCCGCTGACAATACCCTCTTCAGCCTCGTCAACGTCATCTTCGAACAGTGTGAACAGATCCGCGGATTTGCCATCTGAAAGATCAACAATGATCTCGCAACGTTCCCCAGGGGACATTTCCATTGTTGTCATGAGAACAGGCGCTTCGAGCAAACCACCATCTGTTGCGATTTTGTGGAACACCCGATTATCTGCAAAAGCGACGATGTAAAATCGGGCATTGGCGCCATTGAGTAGACGTAGACGCACCCTACCAGCAGGGACTTTGGCAACCGGAGCAATGGCGCCATTTATCACCACGGTATCGCCATACCAACCGTCTTCATCTGCGTCCATCAAGGAATAGACGAGACGGCCTTGCTCATCGAAAGTCCGATCTTGAATGACAATGGGTATATCATCGATGCCATATCGCCGAGGAAGATCCATTGCATCGGTTTCGTCATCATCGATCAGGATCATTCCTGCAAGGCCACGATAGGTTTGCTCGCCTGATTTGCCGTGCGTATGAGAGTGATACCAGCAGGTAGCAGAGGGCTGAACGATCGATAGCTTGGGGGACCAGCGATCACCCGGCGCAATTTCCAGCTGCGGTCCTCCATCAACTTCACCCGGTACATGGAACCCATGTCCATGTACAGCCACCCCCTCATTCAGGGTGTTGTGATAGTTCAGATTGAGTTCCCTGTTCTTTCGCGCCCGGATCGTCGGTCCAAGATAGTCTTGGTTGATCCCGAGGGTAGGCGTCATGATACCGGGCTTGAACGACCAGAGCCCCTCGCGCAGTTGCAGATGAACAGGTGCCTCATTGGTACCATCAATCAAGGTGGGGATTGGCAACTCGGGCCGGCGGGAATTCGACCAAGCATTGCCAGCGAATGCCGTACCAACGAAGGCAGCACTACCTGTAAGAAAGCGTCGACGCGATAGGATCACGGGCACTAAACCTCTCGTTTCGCAATAGTTTGAAAGCAGGCTGACTCCCTGCTCGCTTCCCAGTTCAGTAAGGCAAGTTCGGCCATTCCGCTATCGGACAAATGCCCGATTGCGCAGGAGGTTTCATAGTGCTTATGTCCGATTTCAACGCGTTGGGGGACCGTGAGGAGACAAGAGTTGGGAAGAAGTGACGTGTTCGATGAATTTGGGCAGCTTTCGATCGGCCAAAAATCACTGGTTGTTTTTGTCCTGATCGTTTTCGCCACAAGCGCCATCGAAATAGTCTCGGAGTTCTTCGCTGGCGGCTCGCTTATCTCAATGTGGGATGACGTCCTCTGGTTCGCCTTGAGCGCAGCTCTTGTGTTGTTCTATTTGCATCAGCGCAGACTGAGTTTGCGGGAGATTCATCAGCTTCGCGCAGCACTGGAAAATGCGCGCGGAAAACTGGTGAAACTCGATAGCAGCTCGAGCGAAATCACAAACCAATACCGAGCCGTCATGCAAAAGCAATTTGATCACTGGAAGCTCTCTGCCAGCGAGCAAGACGTCGTGATCGGGATACTCAAGGGGCTCTCATTTAGGGAAATTGCTGGACTACGGGAAACGCGTGAAAAAACTGTCCGGCAACAGGCCTCATCGGTTTATCGCAAAGCGGGTGTTTCAAGTCGAAACGAACTCACTGCGTGGTTCTTTGAGGACCTACTTGTCCCCCCGTCGACCAAGACAGAAACCATCGAGTGAGATGGAGACAAGGTCCTGGCCTGACCAAGGACTAACCGCGGCTTTGGCAAAGAAATACGGCGCCCCCATAACCTGGGGACGCCGCATAGATCGCTACCTCTGTTTTGTAAGTCTCGGTTACCGCTTGGAGAACTGGAAGCTCCGGCGGGCCTTGGCGCGGCCGTACTTCTTACGCTCCACAACACGGGAGTCGCGGGTCAGGAAGCCGCCGCGCTTCAGCACCGGGCGCAGGCCCGGCTCGTAAAGCGTCAGGGCTTTGGAAATGCCATGGCGAACGGCACCGGCCTGACCGGAAAGACCGCCGCCTCTAACCGTGCAGACCACGTCGAACTGGCTGGTGCGGTCGGCAACCACAAAGGGTTGGTCCAGGATCATACGCAGAACCGGCCGTGCGAAGTATTCGGTCTGGTCCTTACCGTTTACCGTCACCTTGCCGCTGCCAGGCTTGATCCAGACACGGGCAACCGCATCCTTGCGCTTACCGGTCGCATAGGAACGGCCCTGGGCGTCGCGCTGGGGCTCCGCCGTCTCAGCGGCCGCTTCCGGGGTCACGCCGGTTGCTTCGGCCAGATCGCCCAGATCACTCAGGGTTTGAGTCTCATCGGCCATGCTTACTGGCTCCTCTTGTTCTTCGCATTCATCGCCGCGAGATCGAGCGTCTCGGGCTGCTGAGCCTCATGGGGATGCTCACCGCCGACGTAAACCTTCAGGTTCCGCATCTGCTGCCGGCCAAGGCTGTTGCGCGTGATCATGCGCTCCACCGCCTTGATCACCACCCGCTCCGGATGGTCGCCATCCAGAACCTGGCCCGCGGTGCGCTGCTTGATG
>JANQMQ010000453.1 GCA_028279995.1 Candidatus Phaeomarinibacter sp.
GTCAGGTGCCGACCACAGAGAGTGACTATTTCGGCCTTGCGGTTGCGCCCGGGCTGACATTTGCAACCCATGGCGGCTCGTCTCTCAGTCTCAACACCCAGTATTTCGGGATCGGGTCTGATCTCAGCGGTTGGACCGTTGGCGGCAAGTTGTCGGTGCCATTCAACTGAGCCTGGCACTTTGCCCAAACAAAAGCCCGCGGGGAATAACTCCTCGCGGGCTTTTTGCTGTGAGGTTATTGCGTTGCCTTAGAAGGCGACGGAGTAATGAATGCCTGCGGTGTTCACGCCGGGATTGTCATCGGCAATGTCGGCGTTGGACAGGTGCCAGACATAGGCGGAAATCATGTCACCGCTATCGAACTGGTATCCGATTTCCAATTGCTCGCGGAACTCGAATGCCTGGCCCAGATCGATGGAATTGCCCTGGCTGTAAGCCCCGAAGCCCCACTGGATGCGGGTAACGATGTTGTCCGTCAGGAAGAAGGTCCGCGACAGACCGATATGGCCGTAGACCGCACTGTCCGTGTTGACCATCACGCCGACCAGAGGGCGGATTTCCCACAGAATATTGTAGTCAGGGATGTAGCCGACATCGAAGGCGGCTGAGGCGAATTCAGAACTGTGGCTGATGTCGAAGAAACCGGCGCCAACGTAAAGATGGGACGGCTGAGCTTCGGCAAGGCTTTCAGCGCTTGCTGACCCGGTGGTTCCGATAGATGCGGTAAGGGCCATGGCGGCAACGGCCAGACCTGAAAGTAGATGTTTCACTTGATATTCCCCTGGTGCCGCCGCTCAATGGGCGGGCTCCAATTCAAACCCGGGCGGAGTTTACGGGCATCCGGCCCTTTTGTGCAATTGCAGCATGAAAATCCACCTATGCGGAACCCGCTAAGTTGCTGAAGGGTCACATGAAAAGACAGGTATCACTTTTTGGAGCGGTCATTCTGGGCGGGCTTGCTGTGGCCAGCATCCTGCTCGGCGAGGAGGGGGGCGATCCCGGGTCCGGTAGCCAAACCGGGCCACTTGCGTCCAGTAGTGGTGTTTCCAGCTGCGCTGTGCCGCCAGCAGGTGCCGGTCGGGCTTTTGACGTCACCGAAGTCGTGGATGGCGACACCATCGTGCTGGATGACCGCAGTGAAGTCCGCATGGTGGGCATCCAGGCGCCCAAGCTGCCGCTTGGCCGGCGCAACTTCGTGGAATGGCCGCTGGCGAAAGAAGCGCGCGATGCAGCTGTTGATATCGCGTCCCGGCGAGAGGTGGTCTTGTGGTCTGGAGGGTCTGACGAAGATCGCCATGGCCGCCGCCTTGCGCACACCTATGTGCAGGACGGGCAGGGCGGGACGATATGGTTTCAGGGAGAGATGCTGCGGCGTGGGCTGGCGCGGGTCTATACGTTTCCGGACAATCGTGCCTGCGTGACGGCCCTGCTGGCGCACGAGGCAGTCGCGCGGGAAGAGGGAATCGGCATGTGGAGTCTTGATACCTACCGCATTATCAATGCCAACGAGTTGCAGCGGCTCAATGCCCGCGAAGGGTCCTATGAGTTGATCGAGGGACGGGTTCGCGAGGCGAAACTCATCAACGGCCGCGCCTATCTCAATTTCGGCACAAACTACCGAGATGATTTTACCGTCACGATCAGTCCAAGAGACATGAAGTTGTTTCGTGACGCAGGGATCAATCCTACCGACTATGAAGGCCGCATTGTGCGGGCACGGGGATGGGTCCGGCTCTTCAATGGGCCCAGTATTGATGCAACGCACCCGGAGCAAATCGAGATCCTGAGATGATACCCACCTTGATGCGTCAGAGTTTCCATCTGACCCTTGCTGCGGTTCTCGCCTTGATATTGCTGCCGCTTGCGACCGCGCAGGCGCAGATATCAGACAGCGAGCGGCGCCAGGGCGCTGGTGCTCATGAGCAGATCGTGGCGCAGTATGGAGGTGTTTACGACGACCCCGAGGTGGGACCTTACGTGGCGCGGGTAACCACGCGCATGGCGGGGGCGTCGTCGCTTCCCAACGAGCAATTCAGGGTGACTGTCCTCAACAGCCCGGTGGTAAACGCTTTCGCCTTGCCGGGGGGCTATGTCTACGTCACCCGCGGTCTGGTGGCACTGGCGAATTCCGAAGCCGAACTTGCCAGTGTGATTGGTCACGAAATTGCCCATGTCACGCAACGGCACGGGCAGGGTCGGCAGAACAGGGCTATCGGGGCAACCCTGCTGGGAGCCGTGTTGGGCGTGGCAGTTGGCAGTGATCTGGTGAACCAGATTTTCAGCATCGGCGCATCCGGCTTTCTTGCCGACTACTCGCGCGACCAGGAGAACGAAGCTGACAGGGTCGGGCTCGAAATGCTGGTGCGTGCCGGCTATGACCCATATGCAGCGCCATCGTTTCTTGGATCGCTTGGTGCACAAAGTGCGTTGCATGCAGAGTTGCAGGGCGCGCGCTATGACGCTGACCGTGTGGACTGGCTTGCGTCGCATCCGGCCACCGGTCAACGGGTTCGCGATACGCAGACACAGGCCAATGCAACGGGGCTCGGGCGCGGTGTTCGGATGACCGGGGAGGCGACCCATTTCGCAGCCATTGACGGCATGCTGTATGGCGATGATCCCAAGGAAGGGTATGTGCGCGGCCAGCGGTTTATCCACCCGGACATGCGCTTTGCATTTGAAGTGCCGGACGGGTTTCAGATGACCAACAGCTCCTCAGCCGTCACGGCGCGCCATCCGTCCGGCGCGCAAGTCAAATTCGACAGTGCCTCCCGCAAGGGCGCCGGCAATATGGTCGACTATCTAACCAAGGTCTGGGCCCGGGATGCGCGTCTGAGCCAGATGGAAGCGATCGATGTGAACGGCATCCCAACGGCAACCGGCGTAACGCGGGTGAAGGGCAAGGATGTAAGGCTTGTAGCTTATGATGCCGGTGACAGCAGCAACGTCTTCCGCTTCCTGATTGCCACACCGCCCCGGGAAACGGATCGGCTGGAAGCGGGTATCCGAACGATGGTGTTGAGCTTTACCCGGCTCAGTTCACAGCAGGCAGCGGAAGCTAGCCCGTTGCGCCTTGCCATGCACAAGGTACGCCGCGGTGAGACGGTCAAGTCACTGGCGGCAAAGACGGCATTCAGCAATGTGCCGGAGAAGCGGTTTCGCGTCCTCAATGGCCTTGCGAACGGTGAACAGGTTCAGCCCGGCCAGATGGTCAAACTTATTGTTGAGTAGGCGAACCAGCCTGGACGTCACGCACCATCTACTAGCGCATCCACGTCGTCTGTTTCTTTCAACAGGGCGGCTCTCAACTTGTTGAGCGCCTGATGTTCCACCTGGCGCACGCGTTCCTTTGAAATGCCAAGCTCGCGGCCAAGGGATTCCAGCGTTTCACCTTCCTCGCTGAGGCGCCGTCGTTTGATGATGAATAGCTCACGCTCGTTCAGTGTATCGAGAGCGCGGGCCAGCCACCGGCGACGAACGTCTGCATCGTGGGATTCAGTTGTCCTGTCTTCCGGGTCCGGACGGTCATCGGCCAGCAGGTCCTGCCATTCCATCGAACCGCTTTCGCCTGAATCCATACCGGGCACGGCGGCATTGAGAGACCGGTCTGATGCGGACAGGCGAGACTCCATGCGTTCCACATCGCGGATTGGTACGCGCAGCTGCGTGGCCACGAAAGTGCGGCCCTCGGGTGTCATGGTGGCGCCACCGCCATCGTTGATGAGTGCCCGTAGCCGGCGAAGATTGAAGAACAGGGATTTCTGCGCCGCGGTGGTGCCGGTGCGTACGATGGACCAGTTTCGTAGGATGTAGTCCTGGATCGAGGAACGGATCCACCATGACGCATAGGTGGAAAAGCGCACGCCGCGGTCTGGGTCAAAGCGCTGGGCTGCTTGCATCAGGCCAACATTGCCTTCCTGAACGAGGTCACCCATAGGCAGGCCATAAACGCGGAAGCGGGCCGCCATGGCGATCACAAGGCGCATATAGGCTGATGTCAGTTCATGAAGGGCGTCTTCGTCTTGGTTGTCGTGCCATGCCCGGGCCAGTTCGAGCTCGTGGTCCGCTTCAAGAAGCGGTGCCTTCATCGCCTTGCGAATGAACTTTCTATCGGATCCCTGTGAGGAAACCGCCGCCGTTGCCGTCATAGTGTGCACCACTCCCCGTTTTCTGTCGCCGATGGGCCGATACGTGGACCATGGTCGAGAAAACTTCTGTTGTGAGAGGTGTTACGTTTGATGAAGGGAGGTGGATCATGTGGCAGTTTCGCGAATGAGCGCCGTTGTATTGCGAATCCGCAAATAAAAGGCCCGGACTGCTGTTACGGCAGTCCGGGCCTTTTGAGTGATGGTGAATAAACGCTCTGTCGGAAGAGGGATTAAGCGGCTTTCTCTTCGTCTTCTTTTTCCGGCTTGTTGCGGCTTGGCGCCTTTTCAAGCGTGCTTTCGATCTTTGTCACGGCTTCGTCGTCGGTGGACTTTTCGACAGCAGCCACTTCCCGGGCCATGCGCTCAAGTGCCTGTTCATAGAGCTGACGCTCTGAATAGGACTGCTCAGGCTGCTTGTCGGACCGATAGAGGTCGCGGACGACTTCAGCAATGGCGATCAGGTCGCCGGAGTTGATCTTGGCTTCGTATTCCTGTGCGCGACGGCTCCACATGGTGCGCTTGACGCGGGCACGGCCCTTCAGGGTCTTGATGGCCTGACCAACGACATCGTCGGCGGCAAGGCGCCGCATGCCGACAGACTGTACCTTGGTGACCGGAACACGCAGGGTCATCTTCTCTTTCTCGAAGTTGATGACGATGAGTTCCAGCTTGTGGCCGGCAACTTCCTGCTTCTCGATGCCGGTGATCTTGCCGACGCCATGGGCGGGATAAACGACGAAATCATTCGCCTTGAATTCCGATTTCTTGGATGCGGTCTTCTTCTTAGCGGCCATGCTCGGTCCCAAACTGCGTGACAGACGGCTCGGATGTCAGCTCCGGCGCCCTTCACGGGTCAACACGATTTGCTTACAGACGCAACGTTATGCCCGCAACCATGACCCAAAGGCCCGGAGTGGTGTCCCCGAACCCATGTTAAAGGGCCTGTCGCGAGTATGACGGTATCGGGTTTCCGGATGGTTGTTTGCCGCAAGGCAATTTGCCCAAAAACCCGCAATTTCCCGAGGAAAACTGGTCTTGGGCAGGCACCACGCCAGAAAAGTCGATAAAACGCCTCAAGCCTTCGACCGGATACGCCCGGCCAAAGCGTGGGAAAAACCCCACGGTATGCCAAAAGCATACACCAAAAATGGCCAAAAATAAAGTCTTGGAACCCTCAGCATAGGGAAGATCAGCCCGCAAACAGGCTAAGTACCGCCCAGACAGGGTTAACGGGTGACCTAGTCGCCGGTGCCGGGGGCTTCCGTAAAGAACTTGTCGAACTTGCCTTCGACATTGAGGAAGTCATCCGCGTCGGCCGGCGCGTCTTTCTTGACGGTGATGTTCGGCCACACAGCAGCAAACTTGGCATTCACCTCCAGCCATTTCTCAAGACCACTTTCAGTGTCCGGTTTAATGGCTTCGGCAGGGCATTCCGGCTCGCACACACCGAAGTCGATGCACTCATCCGGGTCGATGACGAGCATGTTTT
>JANQMQ010000486.1 GCA_028279995.1 Candidatus Phaeomarinibacter sp.
ATCGTTGTCTCTTCCAAGGAGAAGGGCAAGAAGGGCCGCGAGGTCATCGTCGACAGCCGCATCGAGTTTGGTGACGGACGCGAGCCGTTGACCGTCGACTGGTGGCTTTTGCGCGGCAAGGACGGGAGCTTCAAGGTGTTTGACGTCAACGTCGCCGGCATCTGGATGGCCCAGGAGCAGCGCGGCGTCTTCTCGTCTCACATCCGCAACAATGGCGGCAAGTTCGAAGCTCTCCTCGCCCATCTGCGGCTTCAGGTCGACGCGGAGAGCTCAAGTGCCGTTACCGCTGCGCCGGAAGAAAAAGAACCGGAAGAGACCGCGTCAGATGAGACGGACGGCGCGGATGAAGAAGTTGCCGGCTAGAGTGTCGACCCTCTAGGCCCGCGCAAACCGCTTGTACTTGATGCGGGTCGGCACCGCCGCCTTTTCGCCGAGGCGGCGCTTGCGGTCTTCCTCATAGTCCTCGTAGTTGCCCTCGAACCACTCCACGTGGCTGTCGCCCTCAAAGGCCAGCATGTGTGTGCAGATGCGGTCGAGGAACCAGCGGTCATGGCTGATGATGACAGCGCAGCCGGCAAAGTTCGCCAGCGCGTCTTCAAGGGCCCGCAGGGTATCCACATCAAGGTCGTTGGTCGGTTCGTCAAGCAGCAGCAGGTTTGCGCCGGACTTGAGCATCTTCGACAGATGCACACGGTTGCGTTCACCACCTGACAACAGGCCGACCTTGCGCTGCTGGTCCGTGCCCTTGAAGTTGAAGGCGCTGACATAGGCGCGGCTGTTCATCTCCCGCTCGCCGAGCTTCACGATGTCCAGACCGTCGGACACTTCTTCCCAAACCGTCTTTTCCGGATCAAGCGCATCGCGGCTCTGATCCACATAGCCGAGCACCACGGTCTCCCCGATCTTGAGCTCACCGGAATCAGGCTGCTCCTGACCCGTCAGCATACGGAATAGCGTTGTCTTGCCCGCACCGTTGGGGCCAATGACCCCGACAATGCCGCCAGGTGGCAGGGTGAAGGACAGATCATCAATCAGCAGCCGGTCACCAAAGCCCTTCGTGAGGCTGCTGGCCTCGATCACATTGCCGCCCAGACGTGGACCGGCCGGAATGACGATCTGGCCCTTCTTTTCAGCATCTGTCGTGTCGGCATTGAGAAGTTCGTTGTAGGCCTGGATACGTGCCTTGGACTTTGCCTGACGTGCTTTCGGGCTCGAGCGCACCCACTCAACCTCGCGGGCAAGTGTCCGCTGGCGGGCCACGTCTTCACGGGCTTCCTGCTCCAGACGCTTCTGTTTCTGCTCAAGCCAGGACGAGTAATTCCCCTCATAGGGAATGCCGCTGCCGCGGTCGATTTCCAGGATCCAGCCGGTGATGTTGTCCAGGAAGTAGCGGTCATGGGTGACGAGAACCACAGTGCCCGCATATTCCTTGAGATAGTTTTCCAGCCACGCAACCGACTCGGCATCCAGATGGTTGGTCGGTTCGTCGAGCAGCAGCAG
>JANQMQ010000495.1 GCA_028279995.1 Candidatus Phaeomarinibacter sp.
GACTTTCAACAGCTTCACGGATGTCGACTTCGAAAACCCGCTCACCGATGACGGTGACCTTCGCAATGATCTTATGTTCCAGCCCGGCGCGCCCGGAGACATCGTTGTTGTGCGCGTCTTCTATGTCTGGAACATCGTCACGCCTGTCATTGGCGATGCCCTGTCCAACATGGCTGACGGACACCGGCTGTTGATATCAAGCTCTGCCTTTCGAAACGAGCCGTTCGGTAGCGCGATAGGCGGAACATAGGTCATGAGCATTCTCAGGTTTGCCCGCCTCTTCCGGAAAGACACACACGGCATGTCGGCTGTGGAATTCGCCCTGCTGTTGCCGGTCATGGTGGTCATGTATCTTGGCGCTGTGGAAATCGCATCCGGCCTGATCGCGCACCGCAAGGCAACGGCGGTTGCCAGCACTGCAGCCGATCTGGCGTCACAGGCGCTGGTTTTGTCCAATGCAGATGTGAATGACATTTTCGGTGCATCGCGGGCCATTCTGGCACCGTATGATTCAGCAGGTGTGCAGATCATCCTGACCAGCGCGTCTGATCAGGGAACCGGGTCTGTTCGTGTGGACTGGAGCGACGGCTACAACATTTCACCGCACGCAAAAGGGTCGACGATCGAAGTTCCTGACAATCTGGTCTTCACGAATGGCAGCGTGATCATTGCCCATGTGAAGTATAATTATTCGTCGACGATCGGTGAGTATCTCACCGGCGCGCGCCTGATGGAGGACACGTTCTACGCCCGTCCGCGTCGCGCACTCCTGGTCAGCCGGGTGCCCTAGGGTGCAGCTGGGGGGTCCGGGTCATCCATCCACTCAAACGATCCCTTCACCAGCTTGGTCAAAAGCCCGCTCAACTGCTTTCGTTCGCTGGCTGACAGAACGCCTGTCGCCATTTGCGCGCGGTCCTGAAGCTGCCTGTTGATCGTCTCGAAATGCGTCCTGCCGGCCGATGTCATCGTCAACAGTTGCTGGCGCCGGTCTGTTGCATGGGCGCGCCGTCGTATCATCTTTCGGCGCTCCAGTGAGGCTACAGCTCGGCTGATGCTGTTCTTGGGCCTGCCTGACAAATTGGCGATGTCTCCGGCGGTCAGCCCGTCTTGCAGGCTGCCAAGTGACAGCAGGATGAGAGCTTCATGACGGTTCAGATCAAGCTGACCTGCAATGTCCCTGTAGGCGGGTATCGTGAAGTGATTGGCCAGATAGCTGATCCAGTAGATCAGCTGGTCCGGTGACCCGGACGGGGTCTCAAGACCCAAGATTGTCTCAATATGCTGCATCGGGCCTTTATGGAGCGATCAGTGGCCGAGGTCAAAAGGTTCCGTTTGGAACTTGTTTTGCAGTGTCTTCGTGATTAGGCTTTCACGAACAAACACGTGTTGCGACAGCACGGGGGCAGGTGTCCGGAGGAACGATCATGCAGACGGAAAAATCCTACCGCTCGTTCGGCGAGCAGGCGTTGCACTATTTCATTCGCGACCATCAGCAGATACCGGCAGGCCCGGTGTCATCACCGGCCGACTGGCGCGGCCCGCAGATGCAGGCGCGCCGTGATGAGTGGCTTGAGGTGCTGAGTCCGGGCGAGATCGCGGAAATCAAGGCAGCCGTTGATGCGCTGCTGGCACGTGACGTTCAGATGGGTGATGTCACGCGGGACAACTTTGACCTTCCGACGCTCGCGGCGCGCATTGCCGGCTGGCGATCCGAAATCCAGTCAGGCCGGGGCTTTGTAGCTGTGCGTGGCCTGCCGGTAGGGGAGTGGGGGGATGATTTTTCTGCCTACGCCTATTGGGGCATCGGGCATCATCTTGGGGCACCAGGCGCGCAGAACCCGCAGGATGAATTGCTGGGCCATGTCACAAACTATGGCGAAGAGGCCGACAACGCTATTGTCCGGCGCTACCGCACAGCGGGAAACATCGACTTTCATTGTGACGCAGCCGATGCGGTCGGCCTTATGTGTCTGCGGGCAGCGAAGAGTGGCGGCCAAAGCCGTATCGTCAGTTCCGTCGCCATCTTCAATGCGCTTGCCGCAGAACACCCGGACCTGGTTTCCCGGCTGTTCGAGCCGTTCCAACTCGACAGGCGTGACGAGGAAGCCGACGGCGACGCCAAATATGTGGACATTGCCCCGTGCCAGATGGGCAGCGACGGCGTGTTGCGCACCTTCTATCACTCGGAGTACTTCCGCTCTGCGGACCGTTTGCCGGACGTGACCATTGATGAGGCCGCCATGCGCATCATGGACTTCTACGATGAGAAATGTCTCTCACCGGACTTCCATCTCGACATGTGGCTTGAGCCCGGCGACATGCAGTTCATCTCAAATCACACAACGCTGCATTCCAGGACGGCATATGAGGATTGGCCTGAACAGGAGCGACGGCGGCATTTGCTGCGACTCTGGCTGTCATTTGGCGGGCGTTAACCCTGTTTGTGAGCCGGTGTCACATGAATGCCGCATGGCAACATTGTCGAAAGGTTCGTGATTCAAAAATTGACGAGCGAACACACCTCGTATAGACTCGTGTCTCGCTTGGGTAGTGAGTTCCAGGACGGAAAGAACGCCTTTCGGAAGAAGTTGGTAAACATTTAAGAACAATTTCAATTCGTCACACTCAGGGTAAACCCATTTAATTTCTTCAAAAAATCTATGTATAAAGTAATTTACACTTTTCGTAAACAGTAGAGACTCTTGAGCAGACAGATAATGAAATTATGTC
>JANQMQ010000184.1 GCA_028279995.1 Candidatus Phaeomarinibacter sp.
GTGTAACAGGGGTGGCGGGGCCGGATTCAATAAACACGTCAAGCATCGGTCAGCACATTTCCATGGTGGTGTCAGGGGCGGCGGCAAAAACCGGAGCGCACCTTCGCGGTGGAAGACATGATCGCTATATGGCACGGTCTGACAGGCCAATGGAATATGTGTGGTGATCAATCCCAAATTTCGCGATCAAACACATGTATCCGCCACGGAACAGGAGGCATGAAGATGCACACACCTCCCCTTCAGCTTGTTATCGGCGACAAGAACTGGTCATCCTGGAGCCTGCGGCCGTGGCTTGCCATGAAGAAGGTTGGCCTGGCTTTCGAGGAGGTCGACGTCACCCTGCGCGCCGGAGCAGAAACCAAGGCGCAGTGTCTGTCTCATTCGCCGGCCGGCAAAGTGCCGGTCCTCAAATGGGGCAGCGAAGTCGTCTGGGATTCCCTGGCCATTCTCGAAACCCTGGCAGACCGCCTTCCCGAAGCAAATCTCTGGCCGGATGACCCGCAGGCGCGGGCTCATGGCCGGGCCATCTCAGCGGAAATGCACTCGGGCTTTACGGCCCTTCGGCGTGACATGCCGATGGACTGTATCCACCACCGGCCCGGTGAAGGCATGAATGAGGCTGTCGGAGAAGACATCAGCCGCATCATTTCCATCTGGACCGAAGCCCGAGGCCGCTATGGCGAGACAGGTGGCGGCCCTTACCTGCTGGGCGCCTTTTCCATTGCTGACGCCATGTTTGCCCCTGTGGTTTCGCGGCTGGAGACATATGCCCCCGACCTTGCCGCTTTGGGCGACCGGGACGGCCAGGCGAAGGCCTATATGGATACGGTCAGCAGCATGCCGGAGATGCGTGAGTGGGTGCTGGCTGCCCGCGCGCAGATGGGGCGCTAGCATCGCTGCAGGCAGTCGCTCGGCGCGCTGTGTTTAAGGCTGAGTGCACAAACCACCCTTCATGATTAATGGTTTCTTGAGGGCTCTTTGCCACCATGGCTCCAATGGAAATGGTCCGCGCCGGTGATGTTTGCCGGCAGCCATGCATCTGTATGGAAATGTGGAAGAGAGTTCCCGTGAAACTGCGCCCTGAATCCGCTGCCAAAATGTCTACCGCACCGCATTCAATGCGCCGTGTGGCCGTTGCCTGCCTGGCTGCAACCCTTCTGGCCGGCTGTCAGACCATGGGGGGCAGTTCAAAAGCAGGGCCTGATCTTGATACCCGCCTGAAGGACGCAGATGTTCTCTCCGAGGTGAACGGCAATGTCGTTGCCAAGGCAGCCTACTGGGGCGGCCTCTATGAGCAGGATCCCCGCGATGTTGAGGCAGCGGCGGAATATGCTTCCGCACTGCGCGCGATCGGGTCGGTGCCAGCTGCGCTTGACGTGCTGAACCGGGCCGGATCGCTGACGCCGGATGATCCCCGGCTTCTGGCGGAATACGGCAAGACGCTGACGGCGGCAGGAAAAGCGGCAGATGCCCTTCCTGCATTTGAGCAAGCGCTGGCGGTCGATCCGCGCAACTGGCGTACCCTTGCGGCACGCGGAGTTGCCTATGATCAGTTGAGCCAGCATGAAGCCGCCCGCGAGAGCTATCGCGCGGCTATTGCAGTGGCGCCGAACGAACCCACACCCTGGAACAATCTGGGCCTGTCCTACGCGCTGACCGATGATCTGGAAGAAGCAGAGCTCGCGATGCGTGAGGCAATGTCCAAGCCAAAGGCGACCGCCAAGATGCGCCAGAACCTGGCATTGGTCCTTGGGCTGAGTGGCGAATACACGGACGCAGAGCGCCTTGCCCGCGCCGAGCTTGGACCTGAGCCGGTCGATGGAGACCTACAGGAGCTGCGCAACATCGTGACACAGCCTGCCCTTTGGGCCCGCGAAGCAAACGCGGACAACAATCCGGTCATCATTGAATAAGGTTCAGCAGCTCTTCCGCTGAAGAGATATTGAAGCAGGGGCTAGTGCGCAAAATGCGCGCTGGCCCTTCTTTTATCATGTGTCACATCCCCGCGACCAGCAGGGGAGGTCATCAGCCCATGGAGAAGCGGATGACCGCCGGGCCAAGGATCACGACAAACAGCACGGGGAGAAAGAACAGGATCATTGGAACGGTGAGTTTTGGTGGCAGGGCTGCGGCACGTTTCTCGGCAGCTGCCATCCGGATGTTCCGGTTTTCCTCAGCCATCACGCGCAATGCCTGCCCCAGAGGCGTACCATAGCGCTCTGCCTGAATGAGGCTGGTCGTCACCGCCTTGACGCCTGAAAGGCCTGTTCTCTTGCCAAGGTTCTCATAGGCCTGGCGGCGATCCTGCAGATAGGACAGCTCGGCAGTTGTGAGTGCCAGCTCTTCCGCAAGCTCAACGGACTGCACACCGACTTCGGCGGCAACCTTGTTGAATGCAGCTTCCACGGACATGCCCGATTCCACGCAGATCAATAAAAGATCCAGCGCATCCGGAAATGTCTGCTGAATTTTCTGTTGTCGCCGGGCAATAAGGTTTTCAAGAAAAATGTTGGGAAGAAAGAAACCGACAATGCCGGCGACTGCGGACATGCTGAGCTTGCCGATGACCGGCGTCGACAGGTTGAGGACAAAGAAAATGTAAAACACCGCCGCTGCAAACACGATGGGCGGCATCACGATGCGGAAGAACAGGAATGTGTAGATCGGCCCCTGGCCGCGAAACCCGGCCATCTTGATCTTCATCTGAAGATCTTCATCTTCCAGCAGTTTTCGCAGGTTGAGCTTGTCGACCAGTCGCTTGGTGAAGCCCTTGGGCGTCGCGCGCAGGGAACCACGCTTCGTTCCTTCCCGCTCTTCCAGCTCTGCACGCAGCTTGCTTCTCAGCGCGTCGCGCTCGGTCGCGACATATTTCATGCGCGACGACAAAGTGTCCTGAGACAGAAAGGGCAATCCAAGTGTGATGATCGTCGCAAACGCGGCGATAGCTGACAGCAGCATCACCATCATCTGTGCGTCTGTAACGATATCTACGAATGCCATGAACATGGCGGCTAGTTCCCAATTGCCTGCAATCAATGGACGTCAGAACGACGTCGGTCCCATTTAGTCAGTAGTCGAATGAAATCATCTTCTTCATGACGAGTATGCCGATCAACATCCACATGGCACCGCCAATCAGCATTGCCTGCCCCATACGTTCTTCAAACAGAAGGTTGATGTAGTCAGGTGTTGTTACATAGACGAGGGTCATCACCCCCGGCGGTAGAATGCCGATGATGGCTGCAGATGACTTGGCTTCCTGGCTCATCGCTTGAATCTTGCCATGAAGGACCTTGCGATCACGCAGTACCTTGGACAGGTTCCCGAGCGCTTCAGACAGGTTGCCGCCCGTCTTTTGTTGAATGGCAATCACGATTTGGAAGAAGCGCAGATCCGCCAGCGGCACGCGCTCGGTCATCTTCTCAAGACCCTGCTCCAGAGTGATTCCTACCCGCTGACCCTCAACAAGCTCACGAAATTCATCGCGCACAGGTCCTTCTGATTCGGTCGAGATGATTGTGATGCAGTCATGTAGCGGCAGACCTGCCTTGAGGCCGCGGACGATCACATCGACAGCATTCGCGAACTCGGCCGTGAAAAGCTTCAGCCGCCGGGCCTTCAGGAAGCTCAGGAGCCATCGCGGGAAACCGAAGCCGGCAGCAAAGCCAGCGAGCAGGCCGATATACAAAGGCTGGCCACTTAACATCAATGCCCCACAGACCACGAGGCCGCCGGTGGCACCAAGCAAAGTCAGATTGCGCGGCGAGATATCAAGGCCAGCCTGTTCGATCCGTGCGCGCATGGTGAGCGTCTGCTTACGCGCGGACTGAGCTTCGTCCAGTTCCTTGAGGGTTTCCTGCACTTGCTTGCGGCGCTGTACATTCGGGTCGACGGCGGTCCCACGGCTTGCACCACGCGCCTGTTTGCCACCTGCGGCAACAGTCATGCGTTTGTTGGACTGGGAACGCTTCTCTAGAACCGGAATGATGGCGGCATATGCAATACCGCCGACACCAAGAACGGCCATGAAAACGGTCGCGATAAAGACCAGCTGGGCATCGAACATGTGTGGCGCCCCCTAGTTCTCTGCTGCTTCCAGCGCTGCGACCAGTTCACCCTCCAGCCCATAGTAGCGGGCGCGATCCCAGAAGTTGGGGCGTGCGATACCGGTGGACTTGTGGGTGCCGTTGATCTTCCCGTGCGCGTCTTCGCCATCCATCTCGTAGACAAACAGGTCCTGGGTGATGATCACGTCACCTTCCATACCCGTCACTTCGGTGATGTGGGTAATGCGGCGCGAACCATCCCGGAGACGTGCAGCCTGAATGATCACGTCAATAGAGCCGGAGATCATCTCGCGGATGGTGCGGGAGGGGAGCGAGAACCCGCCCATGGTAATCATGCTTTCAAGCCGCGACATGGCCTCACGCGGTGTATTGGCGTGAAGCGTGCCCATCGATCCGTCATGACCGGTGTTCATGGCCTGCAGAAGGTCGAACGCCTCCGGGCCACGTACTTCGCCCACGATAATTCGCTCCGGGCGCATACGCAGACAGTTTCGTACAAGATCACGCATGGTGATCTCGCCTGACCCCTCAAGGTTGGGTGGGCGTGTTTCCAGACGCACCACATGCGGTTGCTGAAGTTGAAGTTCGGCGGCGTCTTCACACGTGATCACGCGCTCATCTTCTTCGATGAAGGCGGTCATCGTATTGAGAAGCGTTGTCTTGCCTGAGCCCGTACCACCCGAGATCAAAACGTTGCAGCGGCACTTGCCAATGATGCTGAGAACCCGGGCACCTTCAGGTGAGATGGACCCAAACTTTTCCAGATCCTCCATCCGAAGCTTGTCTTTCTTGAACTTTCGAATGGTCAGGCTGGGGCCATCGATCGCCAGTGGCGGGGCAATGACGTTGACGCGGCTGCCGTCCGGCAGACGTGCGTCACATATCGGGCTTGATTCATCGACGCGCCTGCCGACCTGGCTCACAATGCGCTGGCAGATATTCATGAGCTGAGAGTTGTCGCGAAACTTGACGCCGGTTGCCTGGGTCTTGCCGTTCACTTCGATAAAGACGTCGGAGGCGCCATTGACCATGATGTCGGCGATGTCGTCGCGGGCCAAGAGCGGCTCAAGCGGGCCATAGCCCAGCACGTCGTTACAAATGTCCTGGAGCAGCTCTTCCTGCTCCGAGATGGACATGACAACGCTCTTGATCGAGATGATCTCGTTGACGATATCGCGAATTTCTTCGCGCGCGCTCGCAGCATCAAGCTGTGCAAGCTGCGTCAGATCAATGGTGTCGATCAGCGCGTTGAAGATCGTCGTCTTGATGCGGTAATAGTCGGCAGACCGCTCCTGCGGGCGAACCGGTGCTGCAGTGGCAGCCGGCTTTGGCGCTGGCTTTGCCACCGGTTTCGCCTGTGGGGCCTTAGGCGCAGGCGCTTTCGGCGCAGCAGGGCGTGCCGGCGCAGGTGGGGCCTGCTGGCTTGCGGCAGGGGGTGTCCCCTCGCTATCGCGACGGCCGAACATGGCGGTCTACCCCTTCTTTCCGAGCAGGCGCGCAAGCAGTGACCCGCCGGTCTTCGCCGGCGCAGATATCTGACGAC
>JANQMQ010000568.1 GCA_028279995.1 Candidatus Phaeomarinibacter sp.
ATCTGCATGCCGCCAGTGGCTGTTACAAGACTTGATACGCCTATTCCGATCAGGCGATAGGGCGTTCCGTCGACCTCCTTTTTCAGCAGTTTCCTGCCCGCGCGGTAGATCGCATCTGCCAGCTGTGTCGGGTTGCTTAGGGTGAGGTTGCGTGTTCGTGTCTTGAAGTCGGCTGACTTGAGTTTGACAGTGACAGTATGTCCGGCGAGATCAGAGGTCTTGCACCGACCTGCCACCTTGTCACTCAATCTCCACAGAATCCGCTCGAGATCATCGTACGCAGTGATGTCCTCATTGAATGTGGTTTCGGCGCTGACACTCTTGGTATCTCTGACCGGCTTCACGGTTCTTGTGTCGTCGCCTTTGGAAAGGCGCGCAAGCCGTAGCCCGAGCTGACCGTATGTTGCCATCAACTCACGTTCATCTGCGGTTTGCAGGTCTGCGATCATGGTAATGCCATTCGCCTCAAGCTTACGGCGCATGGCTTTGCCTACACCCCAGATCTTTCCAACCGGTAGGGCAGCCAGGGTGCTCAACGTCTCTTCGTGCCCGATGATCGAAAACCCCCTAGGCTTGTCGAAGTCTGAAGAGAGTTTGGCCAGGAATTTGTTGTGGCTAAGACCGATGGAAACCGTGATTCCGATTTCCTCTTCAATGCGCCGCGCCAGTCGTATCAAGGTTTCAGCCGCGCTCATGCGATGGAGGCGTTCCGTCCCCGTCAGATCCAGAAAGGCTTCATCAATGGAGATCGGCTCGACCAGAGGAGTGACCTCGCGCATCAGGGCGCGAACCTCTTTTCCTACAGCGGCATATTTCTCCATCTGCGGTTTTACAACGACAGCGTCTGGGCAGGCTTTCAATGCCTTGAACATCGGCATGGCAGACCCCACACCATATGTCCGCGCGATATAGCAGGCTGTGGAGACGACGCCGCGACGTCCGCCCCCGATGATCAGCGGCTTGTCGCGCAATTCAGGATTGTCGCGTTTTTCGACCGCCGCATAAAATGCATCGCAATCAATGTGTGCGATCGTGAGTTCGAGAAGTTCGTCGTGGTGCACCAGACGTGGTTTGCCGCACTGGCTGCACCGGCGATCCGCAGGCTCATTTTCAGAATAGCAATCGCGGCACAGGGCAGGCATCAGATGGCCCCATTGTCCGTATCTACCGGCCAGAGCCAAGCAGCGCCACGGATGCCGCTTGATGCGCCGTGCCTGTTCTTCACAACCGGTGTGATGACGGTGTCCGAGAAGACATAGTCAGGCAACTTTGCAGCAACGTCGGTGTACAAATGGGCCATCTCGCTCAAGCCGCCGCCGAGAACGATGGCGTGTGGGTCGATGATGTTTATGAGTGTAGACAGCGCGCGCGCGAGGCGGTCGGTATGGCGGTCAAGCGTTGCCTGTGCATCCGGGTCGCCTTGCCGGGCCTGGGCCACGATTTCTTCAGGAGACAGCGTCGCGCCTGTTGTGCGTTGATGATCCGCAGCAAGGCCAGGGCCTGAGCACCAGGTCTCTATGCAGCCCGTCTTGCCGCAGTAACAGTTTGGGCCCGGATGCTCATCTGCTGTTGTCCACGGCAAAGGGGTATGCCCCCATTCCCCGGCAATTGCATTTGGTCCGGCCACCAGATCTCCGTTGACCACGAGTCCGCCGCCAACACCGGTACCCAGTATGACTCCGAAAACGGTCTGATAATCCTTGCCGGCACCGTCATTTGCCTCTGACAGGGCAAAACAGTCCGCATCATTGGCAAGACGCACGCGTGGCCCCAACCGAGCCTCAAGGTCTGTCAGAAAAGGGTGCCCGATCAACCATGTGGAATTGGCATTCTTGATTAGCCCGGTTTGAGGCGATGTCGCGCCGGGGATACCTATGCCGACAGGGCATGTGCGCCCGGCTTGCGTATCGAGTTGCTCTACCAGGGCAGTTAGCATGTCCAGATTAGCGGCGTAGCTCTGCCTTGGGGTTGGCACACGCATCCGTTTTACGTCCACTCCGTCGGACGCCATGAGCATGGCTTCAGTCTTTGTACCGCCCAGATCAATGCCAATGCGCATGATTTGTATGCCTCGCGGACTCAGGCCGTCATGTGCGCTCGAATGCGTTCACTGATGTGTTCTGCCGCATGTTCCCAGTCGCCTGAACTCACATGGTCGGCATCTGGAGACGGCACCAGTTTGCGCAGGCGAGGGTCAGCCACAAAGTGCACCAGATTCACGTCGCTGACGGCCTCATGTACCGACTGAAGATTGTGCGGGATGTCGTCGAGAAAGAAGATGGGCCGTCCACCAAGGTCAGCGAGGGACGCCATTGCGGGCCCCTTCAGGCCGCTATTGGCGACGAGGGGATAGGGCATGCCGCTTGCTGCGAGCGAGCGGGCACGTGCATCACGCTGGGCAAAAGGAACGTTGGAAAGGACAACGATGTCTGCTTCGGTTGAGAGGCGCTCCAAAGCATCTGCTGCGCCCTCGACAGGGTCCAGACGGTGCGTTTCTTCTTCAAAAAAACCCCCAAGCAACTGCTTCATGTCAGCAGGTTCGACGACAGCACCAGTCTCCCGGTGGCGGACATTGCCCGTGATGGCAAAACTCTTGAGGGTGATTTCATAGCCCTGGCGTTCCAGGAAGGCCTCCAGGCCCGCCATGAACTGAAACAGCACTTCGTCGGCATCCGTCACGATCAAGGGACGGTCCTTGCTCAGCGACAGGTCGGAAATCTGGTTTGTGACGAAGGGATCGAGGGCAGTGTGCGGTGTCATGCGGAAGTCCAGTCCTGTGTCATGGCGCGCCCTCCAAGCGTCTGGCGGGCACGGGCAGGGTCCTGATCATCGCAACCTTCTTCAGCCGTGAACGCGAGGAGCAGGGGCTCGTTACTCAATAGATAGTCCAGAATGGCGGTCTGCCCCTGATTGGATGCTGCCATTTCACGCAAATCATGGGGTTCAATCCCGGTCATCCGCAAAAAGCCGTCGATGCGCTTTGTGTCGCTCAACAGGAAGCTCAGCGCGTGCAATGCAAGAATTTGGGCGTCTTCACTATTCAAAACCGCATTTTTCCTTGTTTTGTGGCCCAATTCCATCGCTGGCACGGGGCTCCTTAAACAGTGCCTTAAACCTTTTAGCCCACAGTCAGCAAAGTTGTAGGGGTGTGTGCGGCTTCGTCCGCATCAACAATCCCGGAATTTTGGACTTTGTTCCGTAAGGGACCGACTGATTTGGGGCTAAATCCAGCCATTTGCGGCGCCACGCTCCTGACATAGGCGGACCGCTGGGGAGAGACAGAAATGTCGAAGCGCGTTTTGATTGTCGAAGACAATGAGCTGAACATGAAGCTGTTTCATGACCTGCTTGATGCTCATGGGTATGAGACGCTGCAGACACGTGACGGCATGGAAGCGCTGGAAATCGCGCGCTCCGAGCGTCCCGACCTTATCTTGATGGATATCCAGCTTCCGGAAGTTTCAGGCCTTGAGGTCACCAAGTGGCTCAAGGAAGATGACAGTCTCAAGCAAATCCCCGTCGTCGCTGTCACGGCCTTTGCCATGAAGGGTGACGAGGAGAAGATCCGTCAGGGCGGATGCGAGGCCTATATCGCCAAACCTATTTCGGTGGCGCAGTTCATGGAAACCGTCCAACGCTTCCTCAACTAGGACACGAAAGCCCGGAGAGAAACACATGACGGCACGTGTTCTGGTAGTCGATGACATCCCTGCAAACGTCAAGCTACTCGAAGCCAAACTGACTGCGGAGTACTTCGATGTTTCAACGGCCTTTAACGGCCGCGAAGCGCTGGATGCTGCGACGACGGAAAAGCCGGACATCATCCTTCTTGATGTGATGATGCCGGAGATGGATGGTTTTGAAGTTTGCCGTCGTCTCAAGTCGATGCCGGAAACGCAGCACGTACCTGTCATCATGGTGACCGCGCTTGATCAGCCGGCAGACCGAGTCACGGGCCTTGAGGCTGGCGCGGATGATTTTCTGACCAAGCCGGTTGATGACATTGCGCTAATGGCGCGGGTTCGCAGCCTTGTGCGGCTGAAGCTTATGACTGATGAGCTTCGGATGCGCGAAACCACCAGCAATCAACTCGGCCTGATGGATGAAACCGAGGCGATGCAGCGTGCCGGTGCGGCCATGGGGCGCGTTCTGGTTGTTGAGGACCGCGAAACGTCAGCCAGGCGAGTTGCCGACAGTCTGCGCGAACACAATCGTGTCACCATCGAAAGCGATGCGCGCGAAGCGTTGGTGCGCGTTAGTGGCGAGGATTACGACCTTGTGGTCGTGAGCCTCTCTCTTGAACGGTCTGATGGCCTGCGGTTCTGTTCCCATCTTCGCTCAGAGGAGCGGACCAGGAATACGCCTATTCTTGCGATCGTCGAGAACGGAGACACCAGCCGTTTGGTCCGCGCTTTGGACATGGGCGTGAATGACTATCTGATGCGCCCGGTGGACCGTAACGAGCTAACGGCTCGCGTGCGTACCCAGCTCAAGCGGAAGCGCTACCAGGACATGCTGCGGCAGAATCTGCAGCTGAGCTTGGAAATGGCCATCACCGACCCCCTAACCAACCTCTATAACCGCCGTTACATGGAGAGCCATTTGGGCACGTTGGTGCAACGGGCTGCTGACAGAGGCAAGGAAATCTCTCTTCTGATCCTGGACATCGACTTTTTCAAATCGGTGAACGACACCCATGGCCACGATGTTGGTGATGACGTTCTGCGGGAGTTTGGTGACCGACTCGCCAGAAATGTGCGTGGGATTGACCTTGCCTGCCGCTTCGGCGGCGAGGAATTTGTGGTCGTCATGCCGGACACGGATGTTGCCTTTGCCAACACGGTTGCCGAGCGACTGCGTAAGGAGATTGCGGACCGGCCTTTCAAGGTAGGCCAAGGCTCCCTTGACATCACGGCCTCCATCGGCGTGACGTCACTGCAGGGTCCTCAGGAGAGCGTCGATGAGTTTCTCAAGCGGGCAGACCAGGCTCTTTATCGCGCCAAGCGCGAAGGGCGGAACCGGGTTGTCTCAGAAGCTGCTTAGGACGTCCGGCTGACCTGCTGGACACAAGATTCCCACCTGAAACCTCTGGGCCACACAGTGACCTCTAACACTTTGATTCTATGTGGAGAAGTCTGTGGATATCAAAGCGTTTAGGTGAGGAAACATGGTTAACACCATAAGTTTGCTCTGTTTTTCAGGCCAAAACTTACATTAAATGCTTGCGCCATGTGCCGGTGCTGCTAGGTTTTTCCCGCTGGTGCCTTTTGGGGGAGACACCGGCTTAGCGCCTTGGACCTGTGAGTGGGGATTTGCAGGTTTGGTGTCGGAAAGTTGCAGTTTTCTGCAAACTGACGGGCATTTGGCAGCTGAAAACGGGGGGCGTCACCTTTTCTATTGAGGGGATCGCCGTTCCGGGCCTCCGTCCTGATCCGGCTGCCGCATCGCCGTATCATCTGGAGGGATTTGTACGTTGAAGCCAGGGGTTCGGGGTTGAATAGGCCTCTTTTGAGCCTGAAAGCCCAGCCAGCGTACTGAAGGCTCGTCACCGCGGCATTTGCCGGGCGCCAGCCGCATCTGGTCCGGCTCTTGCGGTGAAGTTACCGGTCGGGGCGGGCATGCCTGTCCCCGACCGCCCGTTTTCTGAGAAAGACGTTCTAATTTATTGATTTAGAATACAAAAAACGCTGCGGTGATCCAATCACGGCAGCGTTTTTGTCGATTTCTTCCAGCGGCATCTAGCCGCCGGCGAATGAAGCTATTTGATCTTGGCTTCCTTGAATTCCACGTGCTTGCGTGCGACGGGGTCATATTTGCGGACCACCATCTTGTCGGTCATGGTGCGGGCGTTCTTCTTGGTGACATAGAAGTAGCCGGTGTCCGCGGTGCTCTGAAGCTTGATCTTGATCGTTGTTGGCTTAGCCATTGGCCAGGTCCTGCAGAAGAAATGTGGGGCCCGAATTCCTCAAAAGAGGCAGGCGAAGCGCGCAACCTAATGATACCGCGGCTTCTGTCAAGTTCATTGGACCCGAAAGTCCTCCAAACCCTCAGATGTCCCGGGCCTCTGGTGGCAGAGCCGGTCCTGCGGCGTGCCGTCTCAAGATGGTCAGCACAAGCCCGATTCCCGCGATGACGGCTAGGGAAACCGTCAGTCCGTCCGGATCGCTGATATCCATGGCTGCCCCGCCTGCGATTGGTCCGACAAGAGCGCCTGCGGAATACATGACCACGAAGGCAGCATTGGCCGCTGCGAGATCTGCTCCGGTAAAGCGTTGGCCCAATAGCGCAAGGCCGACGGTGTACATGCCGACGACCACGCCGCCGTAAACAAACAGAATTGGGTACAGAACCCAGGGCTGACCCGCCGCAAAGGGCAGCATTGTAGGTCCGATCATGCCGACAGCGGCACACCCGGCGAGAACGTATCGCCTGTCGAACCGGTCTGCGAGATATCCAATGGGCACCTGCATGGCGACATTCCCTGCTGCAAAAATGCTCAGGACGAGGGCAGCCACAGTTTCTGTGGCTCCGGTGCGGATGGAGTAGACCGGCAACAGGTTGAAGACCTGGGTTTCGATTGCGCCATAGGCGAGTGCTGCAAAGGTGGCTGCGGGGGCCACCAGAATGAAGGCAAGGAAACTCTGGGAAGGTTTCTCGTGGATGTTGGGCATGAGGCCCCGAGCAAGCTGCAGGGGCAGAACTGCAAGAAGGGTCATGCCCGCCGTGATGAAGAAGGGCAA
>JANQMQ010000586.1 GCA_028279995.1 Candidatus Phaeomarinibacter sp.
ACTGATAGCCGGCAGGGTTGCCGTCGCATCTCTCAGGTCCGTTGGGTGCCACAAAGGCCGCACTCGGCAGCAATTGCTGCCAGTGCCGCCCCAGCGCAATCAGGTCGTTTCCGTCCGACCCGTAGCCGTGCACCAGCACCACCAGCCGATCAGCAGGTCCGCCATTGGCAGGCTCAAGGCGCGGTCCATCCAGGAGTGTCGGCATGTCTCGTGTCTTCCTTGTGTCTAGACCGGCGGCACCGCGTAGTAGGACCACAGCACCCGTGCTGCGACGCCTCGATAGGGCTGCCAGCGTTTTGCGATTTTTGTCAGGCCGTCTGCATCAGGACGTTTGCGCTTGCGCATCAGCCGTTGCGCTGCCCCCTGAAGGGCGAGGTCGCCCGCCGGAAACACGTCCGGTCGCCCGAGCCCGGAGAGCAGATAGATGTCCGCCGTCCATGGCCCGATGCCCTTGACCGCGATCAGATGTTCATGGGCCTCAGCATCATCCATGCGGCCCAGCTTCCTGAAGTCCAGCAGACCATCCGCCACCGCCTGCGCACTGGCCCGCAGATAGCGCTGCTTGGGTCCGGACAGGCCATAGCTGCGTAGGGTCTCGTCGCTGGTGGCCAGCACGTTTTCCGCTGTCACTTCGCCAAGGCCGGTCTCCAGCCGTCCCCAGATCGCACTGGCGCTGGCAACGGACAATTGCTGGCCCATGAGAATACGCGCCAGCGTGTCGAAGCCCGGCTTGCGGCGCCGCAATGGCGGTGGTCCGCCGCAGGCGTCCAGCGCCTGCGCCATGTGCTCGCACTGATCCGCCAGCGCGTCACAGGCCCGCGCCACATCCGCTTTGGTTTTGATTATCGTCATCGGTGCTACTAGAGCACTTTCAGGAAAAGTGTGCGCGGTTTTCCGTCCGCAAAGTGCGACAAAAAACAAAATAGAGCATTATGAGTGACTCCGGTTTCACGAAAAATGCTCCAGTGACTCATGTCGGCAGAAACTACCAGCGGTCTCGCGACCCGCTTTGCCCCCAGCCCCAACGGCCACCTCCACCCGGGCCATGCCTTCTCAGCCTTGACCGCGTGGGACTGGGCGCAGGCCAACAACGCTCGTTTCATCCTGCGCATCGAAGACACGGACCGCACCCGTGCCCGAGCGGAGTTCGAACAGTCCCAACTGGACGACCTCGCCTGGCTCGGCCTGACCTGGGAGCAGCCGGTCCGCCGCCAGTCCGAGCACATGGCCGACTATCAGCGTGGCCTCGACAGGCTCACCGAACTCGGCGTCATCTATCCATGCTTCTGCACCCGCAAGGACATCGCCGACGCCCCCATCGCCCCTCACGGGCCCGACGGCATGATCTATCCAGGCACCTGCCGGCATCTGTCGCTGGATGTACGTGACACCAAAAAGGCCGAGGGCATACCCTTCGCCCTGCGCCTTGATACCGCCAGAGCGCAGGACATCGCCGAACGGCTCACCGGCAACCGCCTGACCTTCATGGAACACGGCACGGGCCCCAACGGCGAGACCGGGCGCCTTCCCGCAGACACGTCAGCAATTGGCGATGCCGTGATCGCCCGCAAGGATGGCGTCATCGCCTATCACCTGGCCGTTGTGATGGATGACGCCGACCAGGGCATCACCCATGTGATCCGTGGTCAGGACCTGTTCTTCGCAACACCGTTCCATCGCCTCCTGCAGGTGCTGCTCGATCTGCCCGAACCCGCTTACATCCACCACCGGCTGATTCTGGACGAGACCGGCGAGCGCATGGCCAAGCGCCGAGGCTCGAAGACGCTGGGAGATTTGCGTGCCGATGGCATGACGGTCGAAGACATCAGGGCGATGGTCGGGATAGACTGACCGCCATGACGAGAGACCTGCACGTAAAACCGCTCACCTCTGACACCTTCCGCGACCTTGAAACACTCTTCGCGCAGAAAGGCTGTTCGTTTGCCCGTGACTGCTGGTGCATGGGCTACCGCCTGTCCGGCAAGGTCACCCCGCCGGAAGGAAAAAGTCTCAAGGATTACCGGAAGCAGCTCATAAGGAAGCGCGCCAGGCAGGACCCGGCAGCCGGCCTCATTGGCTATGACACCGACGGCGAACCAGTGGGATGGGTCTCATTCGGGCCGCGGGAGGAATTCGCACGGCTGAAGCGATCCCCGGTCATGAAGCCCGTGGATGACACACCGGTCTGGTCGATCGTCTGTTTCGTTGTCCCCTCGCCCCATCGCGGCCAGGGCGTTGCGGCCCAGATGCTTGACCATGCCGTCACATTCGCAAAGGACAACGGGGCCACGGCCATCGAGGCCTATCCCATCGACAAGCCGGAGCGCTCCGCGCCCCAGTTCCTGTGGTTTGGCGTGCCGTCCATGTTCGAGAAAGCCGGCTTCGTCGAGATCGCCCGCCGCAAGCCGGAGCGACCGGTCATGCGGCTGACGCTGACCTAGAAAGCCGCATCAAAAAGACAGCGCCCAGGTCAGCACGCCGGACAGGGTGAGCAGCGACAGCCCGGTGGTCAACACGACCGCGCTCGACGCCGCCCCCGGGGCCGCACCGTAGCGGCTGGCCATGATGAAGGTGTAGACGCCCGACGGCACCGCGGCCATCACGGTTGCCACCTTGAGCCACATGACCGGCAGCGCGAAGACGTAAGAGCCAAGCAGAAACACGATCAGCGGATGCAGGCCCAGCTTGATGACGGCAATCTGCGAGGCCGCCCCGACCGACCGGCGAATTTCATACCGCGACAGCGTCGCCCCCATCACGAACAGCGCGCACGGAATGCCCGCCTGCCCCAGCTTCTCCAGCACGCCGTCCACAGGCACCG
>JANQMQ010000616.1 GCA_028279995.1 Candidatus Phaeomarinibacter sp.
TATCCGCAAACGGATCATGCACGAGAATCGTATCCTCACGCTCCGGGCTCGTTGACAGCAGCGCCACCGGTGCTTCGATCAGCTCTTCCACGAGCCGCACGTATTTGACGGCCTGTGCGGGCAGGTCGGCCCAGGAGCGGGCGCCTTCGGTGCTGTCGTGCCAGCCTTCAAGCGTGACGTATTCGCACTCGACCCGCGCCTGGCTCGGCGCATCCGCCGGCAGATGGTCCAGTGCCTTGCCGTCCAGCGTGTAGCCGGTGCAGACCTTGATCTCGTCAAAGCCGTCCAGCACGTCGAGCTTGGTCAGCGCAATGCCCTCGATGCCGCCGGTCTTGATCGCCTGGCGCACCAGCACTGCATCAAACCATCCGCAGCGGCGCTTGCGGCCTGTAACCGTGCCGAACTCGTGACCCCGCTCGCCGAGCTTTTGGCCTATGTCATTGTCCTGTTCCGTCGGGAACGGCCCCTCACCCACGCGCGTCGTGTAGGCCTTGGTGATGCCCAGCACATAGCCGATGGCCCCGGGCCCAACCCCCGTGCCGCCCGCCGCCTGACCGGCAATGGTGTTGGAGGACGTCACGAACGGATAGGTGCCGTGGTCAATGTCCAGCAGCGTGCCCTGCGCCCCTTCAAACAGAATGCGCTTGCCCGCCTTCTTGGCCTCATCCAGCACCAGCCAGACCGGCTTGGCGAACGGCAGGATGCGTGGCGCGATTTCCTTGAGCGCCTCTACAATCGGCGCGGCCTCAAGCTCGTCCAGATTGTTACCCCGGCGCAGCGCGTTGTGATGCACCAGCAGATTGTCCACCTTGGCTTCCAGCGTCGAGAAGTCAGCCAGGTCGATCACCCGCAGGCCCCGGCGCGCCACCTTGTCTTCATAGGCCGGGCCGATACCCCGCTTGGTGGTGCCGATCTTGGTGCCCGAGTTGGAGCTCTCGCGCATCACATCCAGTTCCTGATGCACTGAGAGAATGAGCGTCGCGTTTTCGGCAATCATCAGATTGTCCGGCGTCACGGCCACACCCTGACCGGCAATCTGGTCCACTTCCTTCGCAAAGGCCCATGGGTCCAGCACCACGCCGTTGCCAAGGATCGACAGCTTGTTGGGCCGCACGATGCCTGAGGGCAGCAGCGATAGCTTGAAGACCTTGCCGTCAATCACCAGCGTATGGCCGGCATTGTGCCCGCCTTGAAAGCGCACGACCACGTCGGCACGTTCTGACAGCCAGTCCACAATCTTGCCCTTGCCTTCGTCCCCCCACTGGGAGCCGACGACCGCTACATTTGCCATCGCGAGAGATTCCTTATGTGTCCGGAAAAGCGGCGGGACTATACCCACATCGGGGTCAAACTCCAATGCGCTGTGATCACAGCTGAAGCCCGCCAGAAAAAAGGGGCGGATGCTGCTGCATCCACCCCGTTTTCCAGTTGTTTCAGGCCGTGAGACCCTAGAACTTGAGCGCCTTGGCCTGCTTCACATTCGGCAGTGCCATGACCTTTTCCAGCACGTCGGCACCCGCCGCCTGGTCCACGTCGATCAGCGCGATAGCGTCACCGCCCTCGGCCACCCGGCCAAGATTGAACGAGGCAATATTGATACCCGCATCGCCCAGCACTGTGCCGAGACCACCGATGAAGCCCGGCTTATCGTCATTGGTGACGTACAGCATGTCATGTGTCAGGGAAGCTTCCATGCCGATGCCCTTCACCTGGATGATCCGCGGCGTCCCATCGCCAAAGACAGTGCCACCGACACTACGCGACTGACGCTCGGTCTTCACGGTGAGCATCACATAGCCTTCATAGGCCCCGTGCTGGCTCTTCTTGGTTTCGTTCACCGCAATGCCGCGTTCCTTCACAATGGCCGGAGCGGACACCATGTTGACGTCTGTCAGCATCGGCTTCAGCAGCCCCATCAGCATGGCGTTGACCAGCGGCTTGGTGTTGAGGTCAGCAGCGTCCCCCACAAACTCGATGGTGACTTCTTCAATGCCTGTTTCCGTCAGCTGACCGGCGAAGAGGCCAAGCTGCTCAGACAAGGTAATCCACGGCCCCAGCTTCTGCGCGTCTTCCGCAGAGACAGACGGCACGTTGATGGCATTGGTGATGGCCCCATCCAGAAGATAGTCAGCCATTTGCTCGGCTACCTGCAACGCCACGTTTTCCTGTGCTTCGGAGGTGGAGGCCCCCAGATGCGGCGTCGCGATCAGGTTCTCGATGCCGAACAGCGCATTCTCCTTGGCAGGCTCTTCTTCGAACACGTCCAGCGCAGCACCGGCGACCTTGCCGCTTTCAAGCGCTGCCTTGAGGTCCGCCTCAACAATGAGACCGCCACGGGCACAGTTCACGATGCGCACACCGTCCTTCATCTTGGCAAAGGCATCGGCATTGATGATGCCGCGCGTTGAATCCGTCATCGGCGTATGCAGCGTGATGATGTCGGCGCGCTTCAGGAGCTCGTCGAGC
>JANQMQ010000618.1 GCA_028279995.1 Candidatus Phaeomarinibacter sp.
CCGGACAGGATGGCCTCGTAGCTCGCCGTGTGAAGGTCGGTGAAGCCGTCGGAAAATTCCAGTTCCTCGTCCCCGATCATGATCGACCGGAAGGTCCGCTTGCCCTCCTCAACCGCCTGCTTCGGCAGGTAAGCATCATTGATTGACAGGAACCAGCGGACCCGGGCACGCTCATACTCAAGGTAGCCGGCTGCCACGTCATCCCGGTGCACATTGACGACGGAAGACTTCACGTCGCCAAACACCCAGCTCAGCATGTCATAGAAATGCACGCCGATATTTGTCGCGATACCGCCGGATTTCTGCTCATCGCCCTTCCAGCTGACATTGTACCAGTTGCCCCGGGACGTCAGGTAGGTGAGATCAACGTCGAAAATCTTGTCCTTCGGGGCCGCAAGGACCTTTTCCCTGAGAGCCTGGACGGCCGGATGCAGCCGCAACTGCAGGATATTGTAGATTCGCTTGCCGGTTTCCTCCTCAATTTCCTTGAGGGCATCAATGTTCCATGGATTGAGAACAAGCGGTTTTTCGCAGATGACGTCAGTGCCAGCCCTCAGCCCGAAGCGGCAGTGGGCATCATGCAGGTAATTGGGTGAGCATACGGCTGCGTAGTCCACGGGCGTCCCGCGGCGACGAAGCTTGTCCACGTGACGGTCGAATCTCTCAAACTCTGTGAAAAAGTCCGCGTCGGGGAAATAGCTGTCCATGACACCAACGCTGTCATTGGGGTCGAGAGCAGCGGCCAGCACGTTATTTGTGTCCTTGATGGCCTTCATATGACGTGGCGCGATGTACCCGCCGGCGCCAATCAGCACAAACCTCTTCACCATTCAGATATCCGCCCCCTGCCATGTCATCTAGGCTGCCTTTCCTTAGACTCTGCGGCGGCAATTCGCAATCACCCAGTCTCCGGCAATCCGGGCCGGCGCCCGCATTTACCGGAGCTGCCATGAATCCTTGCTTTTTGTGTACCCGCACGGCAAATAGGCGCAACGAAATCGCACGGCAAGAGGGTTAAGGGGTAGGCAGGTGCCGGACGCCATTAAGAACAACAACTTGGCACAGCTGCCACAACTGGATGACATCGTCGTCGCGGTCATTGGGTCAGGCTATGTGGGCCTGCCTGTCGCGGTCGAATTCGGTCGGTCCAGACCGGCAATTGCCTTCGATGTTAACCACAAGCGCGTCGAGGAGCTGCGCGGCGGCGAAGATGAAACCCGGGAGGTCTCATCGGAGGAACTGGCTGCCTCCACGCACCTGACCTTCTCAAGTGACCCGGAAGACCTGCGCAAGGCAAATGTCTTCATCATTACCGTTCCAACCCCCATTGATGCGTTCAAGCGCCCTGACCTGGGATATCTGGAGCGGGCCAGCAGGACCGTCGGCTCGGTTCTCAAGCCCGGCGACATTGTGGTCTATGAATCCACCGTGTTTCCAGGCGCAACCGAGGATCACTGCATCCCGGTTCTCGAGCAGGTGTCAGGCCTGAAGTACAACACCGACTTCTTCGCAGGCTACAGCCCGGAGCGGATCAATCCCGGTGACAAGAAACACAGGCTTCCCGACATACGGAAAGTCACGTCCGGCTCGACCCCGGCTGCCGCTGAGCTGATCGACCAGCTATATGCCTCGATCATCCGTGCAGGAACCTTCAAGGCGAGCTCCATCCGCGTCGCCGAAGCGGCAAAGGTCATTGAAAACACACAGCGCGACGTCAACATCGCGCTCATCAATGAACTGGCCATCCTCTTTTCCCGGCTTGGGCTGGACACACAGGAAGTGTTGGATGCCGCCGGCACAAAGTGGAACTTCCTCCCCTTCCGCCCTGGCCTCGTCGGCGGACACTGCATCGGTGTCGATCCCTACTACCTCACCCACAAGGCGCAGGAAGTGGACCACCACCCGGAGATGATCCTCGCAGGTCGCCGGATCAACGATTCCATGGGCGCCTACGCCGGATCGCGCGTCCTGGACGCCATGATGCTGGCCAACCTTCAGATCAAGGATGCACGGGTCTTGATGTTCGGCGTGACCTTCAAGGAAAACTGCCCGGACCTGCGAAACACCCGTGTCATTGATGTGATCGAGCACCTGCAGGCGCGCGGCGTGCAGGTAGACGTATTCGACCCGTGGGCACCGGCAGAGGATGCCCGCCACGAGCTCGGCATCGAGCTCACAACCGATATTCAGCCTGGAACCTATGACGCAGCTGTCATGGCCGTCGCACATGAAGAATTCATGGACATGGGTGCCAAGGGCGTCAGGCAGTGCCTGAAGCCTGGCGGGGTACTGGCAGACCTCAAATGGCTTTTCCCATCCGGCGAAACCGACATTCGTCTGTGATCAATGTCTTGCGTGGTACTTAGAAAATGACCTGGCTAGTAACCGGCGCCGCCGGCTTCATCGGCTACCACACCACGCAGGCCCTGCTGGCCCAGGGCGAACAGGTCGTCGGCATTGATTCCCTTAATGAATACTATGATGTCACTCTGAAGCACGCCCGCCTGGAGCGCCTCAAGGAACATGACGGTTTCACCTTCGTGCACCTGGACATCTCAGACGATGACGCGCTGGGCCGTGTGTTTGCCGATCACAAGTTCAAGCGCATCATCCATCTGGCCGCGCAGGCCGGCGTCCGGTATGCGTTCGAAAACCCGAAGGCCTACATCACCTCAAATGTGGTCGGTTTCCAGAACCTGATCGATCAGGCCCGCGACCATGAGGTCGAGCATCTCATCTACGCATCTACAAGCTCCGTATACGGCGCCCTTACAAAGATGCCATTCACAGTGCACAAGCCTGCGGACCATCCGGTAAGCCTCTACGCCGCGACGAAACGGTCAAACGAGCTTGTCGCCCACACCTACGCTCATCTGTTTGGCCTGCCCTGTACCGGACTGCGGTTCTTCACCGTGTACGGGCCATGGGGCCGCCCTGACATGGCGCTGTTCTCGTTCACACGCAAGATTTTGGCTGGCGAACCCATCGAGGTGTTCAACCATGGTCGCCACAAACGCGACTTCACCTATGTGGATGACATCGTTGCCGGAATCCTGGCGGCCGCGAAGAAGCCGGCCACAGCCGATCCCGACTGGGACCCAAGCGCTCCTGACCCGTCAAGCAGCAACGCCCCATGGCGCATCTACAATCTGGGCAACAATCAACCCGTCGCCCTGATGGACTTTATTGCCACCATTGAGCGAAATCTCGGCAAGACGGCCGAGAAAATCATGCTGCCCCTGCAGCCCGGCGACGTCCCCGAGACCTATGCGGACGTTGAAACAAGTCATCGGGATCTCGGCTTTGAAGCCAAGACCTCGCTCGACGTCGGCATCGAAAACTTCATGGCCTGGTACAAGAGCTACTACTAGGACCGCCTGCTTCAACGGAGAACTCCCGTCCAATGCGCGAATCCGCACTAGCCCACTTGTCACCGCTGGGCAAATCTGACAGTCCTCTTACACTGGAAGCCTTTGAAACGGATGGCGACCATGTCGTGGAAGGCGTTCTGCGTGACAAGGACGGAAACTGGCTTGCAATCAAGGATGGTGTTCCCTCCTTCCTGACAGGCCTGCTCCAGCCGGATCTTTCCGAGTTTGCCGCCAAGCATAACCTTGCCTATGAGCGCTCCCAGGCCGGCAGCGAGCGCGATGCAGATCAGGTGCTGACCAACGAAACCTTCTCCGACAAGTGGAGCCGGTTCAAAACCTACGGGCTTGAAGCGTCGCACCAGGAATTTCTGTTCGACTGGTACTGCAAGAAGCTGGGGCTGCAGAACGAAGGTGAGCTGAAGGCTTTTTATGCTGGCAAGTCCCGCATTCTGGAATGCGGCCCGGGCTCGGGGTTCAACTCCCGTTTCATGGCTGAGAACTGTCCCGGCGAGGTCTTCGCACTGGATATTTCCGACGCGGCTTTCACCACCTTCGGCAATACAAAGCATCTGGCCAACTGTACCGTCGTGCAGGCTGACCTGATGGAAGCCCCATTTGCAGATGAGTCGTTTGATTTCATCATCGCGGACGGCGTTCTGCATCACACGCCCAATACCCGCGCGGCTGTCGAGGCTCTTTATCGCAAGCTTGAGCCGGGCGGGCAGTTCTTCTTCTATGTCTACAAGAAGATGGGCGCAGCGCGAGCTTTCTGCGACGAACACATCCGCAATGCCTTCATGCATCTTTCGCCGGAAGAGTGCTATGCCGCATGCGAGTCGCTCACCGAGCTCGGCCGGGCTCTGTCCAACCTCAATGTGGAGATCAAGCTGGACAAAGCAATCCCCGTCCTAGGCATCCCGGAAGGCACACATGATGTGCAGCGGTTGATCTACTACAACTTCGTCAAATGCTTCTGGAACGACGCCTTCGATTTCGAGACCAACAACATGGTCAACTTCGACTGGTACCACCCGCACAACGCGTGGCAGCACACGGAAGAAGAAGTTGTTGGCTGGCTCAAGGACTTGGGCGTCTCGTCCTATGACATCAACGATGCAAACCCGAACGGTATTTCCGTGCTGCTGACGAAGTAGAAAAGCTGCTCTGACAGATGCCCCAGGTGGACGAACTCTCTGCCGATCTAGATCGTCGCCTCAAAAGGGTGGAAGCACATCTTGGTCGCCCCCTGCGGGTCCTGCACATCGGCAATATCGCCAACAACGCCTACAACAATGCCAAGATCATGCGCCGGTATGGCATTGAGGCAGATGTGCTGTCGCTGAACAGCTATCACGTAACCAGCACACCGGAATGGGAAGAAGGAGCCATTGTCGACCTTGCAGGGTCGCCACAGGCACCGGACTGGCATCTGACAACACTACGCGCCGGATACAAACGCCCGGACTGGTTCATCGAAGGCCCCGGCCGGCTGTGCATCCCGTATCTGCATGCTCGTAAGCACAACAGGCTCCTGGCCATGATCCTGGGCGCGATGCTGGGTCTGCACAACAGCCTCCACAGTGCCCAGGGCGGATGGCGCAAAGCACTTGCCACACTCCTGCCTCTCGCACGGGCGACAGCGCGGTCCATCACAGCCCACTCGCGACCAACACCTCCATCAGGTCCCGCGAAAGAAGCACCGGACACGCAGCCGGCCACAGACAGCACCGGCATGCGGCCCGGCGATCTGGACGAGTATCAGTTCGAGGCGCGGCTCATGCAGCGTCTGGGCGCATACTACGATGTAATACAAGGATACGCGCTGAGCGCCATCATTCCGCAGATGTCCGGATACGGACACAAGACCACCTGCTACGAACACGGCACCCTGAGAGATATCCCGTTCGAGAACACCCCCCGCGGCCGCGTCTGTGCCCACACCTACCGCCAGACGCCCGCCGTCTTCATTACCAACACGGATTGTGTTGCCGCGGCAGACAGGCTTGGCATCCCGCGTGAGCGTCAGCATCCCATTCCCCACGCCTTCAATGATCTGAAGCTGGCTGACTACTGCGCAAGCCGGGCATCACAGATCAGCCGTCCCGAGCAACCAACTTTCATCGCACCCGCAAGACACGACTGGCGTGGCGACATCTCAAAGGGCAATGATATCGTCCTGCAGGCGGCAAAAATCCTGTCGGATGAGGGAGCGGACTTCAAACTCCGCCTCGTCAGATGGGGGGAGGACATTGCAGCCAGCGAGCAGCTGATCCGGGACCTGGGCATAGAGCAGCATATCGAGTGGCTGGATCTCATGCCGAAGGAAGATCTCTGGGACCAGTATCTCACCTGCGATGGCATACTGGACCAGTTCATTCTGCCCGCATTGAGCGGAGTTGGCTTTGAAGCACTCGCGTGTGGCAAGCCACTCTTCACCCGCATTGACCCAACGGTTCTGAAAGCGTTCTTTGGCGCAGAGCCGCCACTGTTGAATGTGGACACGCCTGAGAAACTGGCCAAGGCAATGAGCACTCTCATCCAGGACCGTAGCGCCTATGACGACATCGGCCGCGCTGCGGCTGAATGGGCGAAGGTGTATCATTCCTCAGCACGCGTCATGTCACTCCAGCTGGATGTCTACGAGCGCATGGTTGAAGGTCTGCAAACCCGCAATTGAGGACATCAAGGGCACAATGAGCATCATCGTTTCAGGCGCCAACGGCGTTGTTGGCCAGGCATTGCTTCACCATCTGGCAGCATCCGGGGAGAATGTGATCGCCCTGGTGCGTTCAGCTGCTGCCAGCGCAGAACTCGCCGGGCCGGGGATCGAACTTGTCGAGCTTGATCTTGCGACCTTCAGCAACACCTCAGGTCTTCCAGCGAAGGCAAATGCTGTTGTCCATCTCGCCCAGGGCCGGCGCTACCGTGAATTTCCCACAGCCGCCAATGAAGTCTTCCAGATCAACACAGCAGCAACCGTCCGTCTTGCTGAGTACGCGGTAGCTGCCGGTGTCACGAATTTCATCTACACCTCCACCGGCACGGTCTACGAGAAGCAGGCCCGTCCGGTAGCGGAAACCGACCCCACCCAGTCAGCTGATTTCTACTCCGCCACAAAACTTTCGGCGGAAACACTTCTGGGGCCCTTCACTGACCTCATGCATGTCTGCCTGCCACGTCTTTTCTATGTGTACGGGCCGGCGCAGCAGAACATGCTCGTCTCCAACCTGGCCGCAACAATCCAGGACGGCAGGACCATCACCCTTCAGGGGCCTGACGGCATCAGCATTGCACCAGTCTATTCAGGTGATGTGGCAGCGGTTCTGGCGGCGGCACTCAAGGAGGATTGGACAGGCATCTGGAATGTCGGCGGCAGCGCGGTTGTGTCATTGCGAGAGTTGGCCACGCAGATTGGCGAGACAATCGGCCACGAGCCGGCTTTCGAACAGATCGCGGACGAGACACCGCCCTCGCTCCTGCCGGATCTCGCAAAACTCGCTAGCCGGTTTGACCTTGATGGCTTCCTGCCTTTAGAAGCCGGTCTGGCGAACATGTTTGGCCAGACCGCAAAAAGCTAATTTGGAAAGCAGATCACGGGCATGACACAGGATATGCGCGGCTCGCCGGTACGGCACCATATCGCTCTGCTTGCCAGGAGCACGCTGGACACGCTTGCGCTTCCGTTCCTCATCGTGGCGGCGGCGCTTTCACGCCTCTTGCCCAAGCCTGTTGACGTTGGCCTCGGCCCGCTCCCGACCATCGCCAGCCCCTATCACCGCCTAGCCCTCCAGCGACAGGGGATCAGCGCGGAAGTCTTCGTGGATTCCCTGTGGTATTACACCAAGGACTATGACTACGCGCCGCGGCTTCTGCTGAAGGGTCCTCTGCGCCTCTTTGTGCCCTATGTTCTCGCCCTTCGAAGCCTGTTCCGTTATCGGATCATCCTGACCTATTTCGATGGCGGTCCGCTGCGCTCTACCGGGTATCTGTGCTTTCTTGAGCCCCTCCTGCTGAGGTTGGCCGGCACAAAGACAATCCTTCTTGGCTTCGGCGCCGACGTGCACGTTCTGAGCCGTGCTGACGATCCGTACTTTGTCCATGCCTATGGGCGCGACTATCCCACCCATCGTTTCATGCACCGGCGCATTGCCCGCAAGCTCGACCTGTGGACCACTTGGGCAGACTACATAATCTCCGGCGTCGACTGGGTTAAGTATCAGCACTACTGGGACGATGTGTGTCTGGCGCCATTTCCAATTGATACCGATGCGGTCAAACCGACAACGCAGCCGGACAACATCGGTACCGGTCCGCTGAAGGTTCTCCACGCCCCCAACCACCGCAGCCTCAAAGGCACGCAGTTCCTACTCAGGGCTATCGAGGAGCTCGCTGACGAGGGCGTGGCCATCGACCTCAAGATTGCCGAAAAAATGCCGAACCCGGAGGTTCTGCAAGCTATTCAGGCCACCGATGTGGTCGTGGATCAACTCGTGGTCGGTTGGTATGCCATGTTCTCCATTGAGGCGATGGCTCTGTCGACACCTTGCATTTGCTATCTGGATCCCGACCTTGTCTCGTTCTATGAACGCGCTGGTATTGTCGAGGATGACGAAATCCCACTCATCAACGCAACAGCCAGGTCGATCAAGGACGTGCTCCGCGAGCTCGCCAACGACCGCTCACAACTGGAAGAGCGGGGCAAACGCGGCCGCGAATTTGTGGTGAAGCACCACTCCATAGATGCTGTGGGTCAAATCCTGTCAGGCGCGGTGAAAGCCGTCGATACCAAATGAAGCGCATTCTTACCGTCATTGGCGCCCGGCCGCAGTTTGTCAAAGCGGCAACCATCAGCCGGCTGATCGCCAAAAACGATGCGCTGGCAGAAACACTTGTGCATACAGGCCAGCACTTTGACGACAACATGTCGAAGGTGTTCTTCGACGAACTGCAGATCCCGGCGCCCGACTACAATCTGGAAATCTCCGGTGGCACCCATGCCCACATGACAGGCGCCATGCTTGGTGCGCTGGAAGACGTCATGATGGAAACGAAACCGGATGCTGTCGTTGTCTATGGCGACACCAACTCCACGCTTGCTGGCGCTCTGGCCGCAGTGAAGCTTGAAATTCCCATCGCGCATATCGAAGCAGGCTTGCGGTCCTTCAACATGGCCATGCCGGAAGAAATCAACCGCATTTTGACGGATCGGATCAGCAGCCTGCTCTTCTGCCCAACACAGAAAGCCGTTGAGCATCTGCAAAGTGAAGGCACCCAGGCCAGGATAGAACATGTCGGTGACGTCATGTATGACGCAACCTTGTTTGCGCAGCGGACATCCGCCCGCCTGTCCTCAATCCTCGAACGCCTTGAGCTGGAAGCCGACACCTTTGGCCTGTGCACGCTGCATCGTGCAGAAAACACGAATGACCCGGCGCGCTTCAGACAGCTCTGCACATTCCTCGAAGAACAGGCCGCCCGGACACCACTAGTGTTCCCCGTCCACCCGCGGACAAGAAAACTGATCAACGAGCAAGACATCCAGCTGGCAAACATCCAGATGATTGATCCGGTGGGCTATCTCGACATGCACCGTCTTATTGATGGAGCCACAACCGTATTCACGGATTCAGGCGGCCTCCAGAAGGAAGCGTATTTTCATCGGACACCCTGCGTTACACTGCGCGATGAAACCGAATGGGTCGAGACAATCGACGCTGGCTGGAACCGCCTGTGGACATCACCCGCAAGTGACGTTGCCCGCGTTAACATCAACGACTATGGCAATGGTGATGCAGGAAGCAGGATCGTTCAGAGCCTACAGTCCTTCCTTGCGTCCTAGACCATCAGGAAATGTAGAAATGCGCGTGCATCATCAATCCACGAACAAGGCAAGCTAGATGGGGATGTTGGCCGCACCCAGGTCCCGATTGCGTCTCTATACGTCGTTCGGACAGTACTGGCAGATGTTCATTGCTTTGGTGACGGGACGACATACGTCCGGCGACAGTGTCAGCCAGCTTGAAAAGAGTGTTTGTGACCTCACCGGCGCAAGGAACGCAGTAGCTACCCCCCTGGCCAGAACCGGCATCTATCTGCTTGTCCGGCATATGATCCGGCCGGGACAGGAAGTGATCATGTCTCCCTACACCATTGCGGATGTGGTCAACATGGTCGTCTGCGCCGGTGGCAGACCGGTTTTCGCCGACATTGACCGCGCGTCCTGCAACATCGACCCGCAATCCGTCGCCAAGCTGATCACCGTCGACACCGGTCTGGTCATGGCCACCCACTTTTATGGCCAGATGGCGGACATGGACGCGCTTGCGCAAATTTGCGCCAAGAAGAATGTCCCTGTCATTGAAGATGCAGCGCAGGCTTTCGGTGGCCGCCAGAACGGCCGTTTTTCTGGCACGATCGGACACGCTGGTGTCTTCAGCTTCGGGCTCTACAAGAACGTGAATGCCTTCTTCGGCGGCATGGTGGTCACCGATGATGATCGTCTGGCAGCAGACATTCGCCAAGAGCTGGAGCAATGGCCCTATCAGTCGCGCATCGGAATCGCAAAGAAGGCACTGGCAGGTCTGATAACCGATCTCGTAACCCGCCAGCCTTTCTTCGGTGTTTTCTTCTTCCATCTGTTCCGCTGGGCATTCCTCAACAATGTCGAGGTCATCAACAATCAACTGAAGATCGACGTAGCTCCAGAACTCAAGACCGTACTACCTGCCGATCTGAAATGCCGAATGCTGCCCGTACAGGCGCGCCTTGTGCAGCGGCAACTCGGCAAGGTGGATGCGGACACGGCCAGCCGAACGGCCGCCGCGCGCCAGTATCATGACGGCCTGAGCGACATTCCAGAGCTACAGCTTGCGCCACTGTGTGAGGACCAGTCACACATTTACTGGTACTTTCCAGTCCAATACGAAAACCGGGCCGATCTGGTCGCTCATGTGCTGCGGCAGGGCCGCGACATTACTCCCAGCTATCACCGGAACTGCGCTTCACTGCCGTGTTTCAGCGAATTCGCACGCCCATGCCCGAACGCACAGGAGACGGCGGACAGCGTTATCTATCTTCCCACTTACCCCGCTTACGGGCCACGCCAGATCGACAAGACAATCAAGGCTATCCGCAGCTACTTTGGAAAATAATCAATGCGCATTGCTATCATCGGTAGTGGCCTGAGCGCGCTGGCATGCGCACACGCATTGATACGCCGTGGTCTCAAGCCGGTTGTCATTGACGCCGGACAGTCACTGGAGCCTCACAAACAGGCCATTGTAGACCGCATGGCGCAGCAATTGCCTGGCGAATGGCAGGACCGCGATCTGGAGGCAATAAGCGACAATCCAAGCCTGGCCCGCGGCGGCGTCCCGAAAAAACTGGTGTTTGGATCAGACTACATCTACGCCAACGACGAAACACAGATCACCAATGCGAGCGACCGCACAGCAGCCGTTACAACGCTCGCCAAAGGCGGATACAGCAACGCCTGGGGCGCAACAATTCTGCCTGCCGCACAGTGTGATCTGGAAGGTGATTGGCCGTTTAGCCTTGAGCGCCTCGCGCCTCACTACGCGCAGGTGATGAAATGGCTGCCCCTGTCATCCGGCACCGACCAGCTCGAGACCCAGTTTCCCGCCTACGGGGTCGCGGACGGCCAGATCACGCCCCCACCCCTGATCGCGAAGATGATCGCGCAAGCGCAGCACCAACCGGACGCGGCGTATGTCGCAGGCCAGGCCCGCCTGGCGGTGACAACCAGCGGCAGCAATGCCTGCCGCTACTGCGGCCAGTGCATGGCCGGGTGTGTGTATGGATCAATCTTCAGCAGCGCCGATGAAATGGACGCCCTGCATCAAAGCGGCAGGATTCAGTATCTGCCCGGCACAATTGTGACGCAGCTCGCGGAAGTTGGTAATACCGTCCAGGTCCGGAGTCGGCAGACCGCGGGCGCCCGGTCATCGATGGAGTTCGACCGTGTCATTGTGTGCGCCGGCGCAATTGCAAGTACCCGCCTGATTCTTCGATCACTGGGATTGTTTGATCATCCGGTAACTTTTCAGGATAGCCTGAAATTTCTCATGCCGGCGTTTCACCTCACAGGCGCTCAGTTCCAGCACGATGAGCAAAACAGTTTGAGCGCCATGTTCATCGAAACGCGTGTGCCGGCATTGGCCGACAACTGGATGCACATGCAGATCACAACTGCCAATGAGTTCATCATGCGCGGTATCGGCACGCCACCCGGCAGCATTAGGGCGAGGTTGGCATCACCTGTTCTCAATCGGCTCACCATGGCTTGGTGCAGCCTCCACTCCAATCACTCCGCCAAGCTGTCTGGTGTTTTGCAAGGCGCTGAAGACGACGACAGATTTGTGTTCTCAGTCATGGAGCCGGAGACAAGTCGCCAATCCCTGCGGCTTGCGAAGAAGGCAGCATCCCACGCCATGCGCAAGGCCGGGGCAATTGCGATCCCGCAGCTTGGAAGGCTCAGCAGTCCCGGCGCGGGCAATCACACCGGCGGCTCACTACCGATGCAGGCACATCGGCAAACCCCCACAGCCACTGATCTGCTGGGACGCCCCGGCCAGTATCAACGCATCCATGTTGCAGATTCTGCGGTGATGCCAACAATACCGGCCACCACAATTGCGTTCACCATGATGGCAAATGCCGACCGCATCGCATCGGAGGCACCACTCTCATGATCGACGGAAACCCACCCCTGTCCACACAGGATATCGAGCGCCTTGCCAGACTGCAGCTCGACCACCTGCCAACGTCATTAGTGTCTATACTGGGCCTTGGATACAGCAAAGCATTCTACAGATACATCGCCAGATCACGTGAGGAAACGCTATTCCTGGAGCGCAATCAAGAAGGTGTCATTGTCGGTGTAGCCTTGCTCAGCGAAGACATGGCGACCTTCGAACGAAGACTGCTCCTCCACACCCCGCTGGTTTTTGCTGCGATCCCCAGAATCGCTCCACTTGTCCGGCTACTGACAAAAGGCCGGACCGGACCCGCTCCGGAAACCAGCCCTGAATTGGTAACACTGTTCACCGATACGAGCGCTCGGGGCCTGGGCCTCGGCGCAAAGCTCGTGGACCGGCTGACAGCCCGGCTAAGGGAAAAGAATGCGCCTTGGATGTATGTACGAACCTTCGATGACCCGGAAAATCCGGCCGTGAAGTTCTACACAAGCCGGGGCTTCATGCCCGTTTGTTCACTTGTTGCCCGCGGAACACCATTCCTGCTTCTCAAGATGCAGCTGAGTGACGAATGATCTTGCGTGACAGAAGGAAGTTGGCTGGGGTGGTGATGCACATTACGACTAGGGGCGCGAATTCCTCCATCACGCCTAGACCAATGACCAGTGACAGCAGCATCCAGAAGACTACAGCATATCCGAGCTGATAGCCCGCATAGCGCCGGCCGGAGCGCCATGTGAGTTTCTCACCGAATGTCGCCCGTATCTGCAGGATGCTCTGGACAGTGATCCCCACCGCCAGTGCGGCCAGAAACGCGACCTGCCAGGTCGCGACCTGCAGGACAAGCAAATATGTCCCGTAGTTGGCCACCGCCTGAACGCCACCCACAATCAGAAACGAAACCCATTCGCGCAGCGGCTTTGTTTTCTGATCACTCATTTCGTTCGTGTACGTAGCACCGCAAGGCCACCGGCAAGCGCATCTTGCAACGCTGCGGGCATCATCCGGATGATCGCTTTGCGGATTTTGAAGACCAGCGGCGACACATCCTTCACAGGGCCATCCGCTGGTACGCGCGTGGCAACAATGTCAGCCGGCAGATTATCTACCATGTCCCTGTGTGCGAACAGGAACATGTTGTAGCGATACCAATACCGGACATCCGGTTCTGAACCTATCCAGGGTCGCACACAGTCAAACATCACATAGTCGTGCTGAGCAAACAGGTCACGCCAGTAGGCATAGGGCTGCTCATTCACATGGTGTTCACCGCCCTGACCCGGAGGGGCTGCGGAAAAAAGCACCAGCTTGCCATGACGGACAATTGACTGAACAAGGATGGGAGCAGATGTGTGCGCAACATGTTCGGCAACCTCCAGACACTGGACCAGATCAAACTGCTCTCCAATGTCTATAGGTTCCGAGATATCCGAGAACTGAACCGCATCGACATCAATCTCGAGAGGCTGCCCGCGCAGATAGTCACCGTCAAACCCGGCAATGCGCGTCGCGCCGTTCTGCTGCCACACCGACAGCCACGTTCCCTTCGCACATCCAAAATCGGCCACACTCTTGATCGGAAACCTCTTCATGAGCAGAGGCACAATAAATTCCGCAGACGGCCGCGAAAGAGAGGTCACGCCCATGAAGGACGACCCGTATTGGTGTTGTGTCAATTCACTGTCCGCCATGGATATCCCTCACTATTCCCAACCCGCAGGCAATCCGGCCGAGGCTGCCTGCCTATGCCACTGCACTGTCTTCCAGGTCCACAGAAAACTTCTGTGGTCCGCACGCCCGGACCGGTGAGCAGCCTCTGACGACAGAACAAAATCGAAGTTCGCCTGCGGTACTGCCTGGGATACCTGCGCAGCCGGCATTTTCTTGATCCAGTCCATAAGCGGTATCCCGAAGCCCTTCTTTGCCCGACCAAGAACCGACTCCGGTACAATATTCCCTACTGCTCTTTTCAGTATGCGCTTTCGCACGCCATTCCTGAACTTGAAGTCGGCGGGCAACCGCCGAATGAAATCCACCAGCTCGGTATCGAGAAACACGGCCCGCGTTTCGAGACTGTTCATCATCGCGGCCCGGTCGACCTTCGTCAGAATATTGTCCTGCAGATAAAAGCGCGTATAGAACTCTGAGGTCCGGTCGATAAGGTTTGTCGACGGCGCACTGTTCCATGCGGAGATTGCCTCCTCATAGACCTCTTCCGGATCGACCTGCATCTGCAGAAAATCCTCAAATTCTTCAGGCTGTAGCGGCGCCAGCCAGCGCGGGTTCCATTGCGCAGGTGGAGAACCGACGCCTGCAAGGCTGCGCCGAAGCTTGAAGTCGAGGCT
>JANQMQ010000189.1 GCA_028279995.1 Candidatus Phaeomarinibacter sp.
GCTGTTAATATGTGAGATGCCACTGGGAACCAGAGTTTGAAGTCATTCTCGGGCAGAAGTATCAACTTGCCCCGTCATTTGAACCAAAGGGTTCATAGACCACGGTTCCTCCCAAGCAGCGTCATAGCCCCATCTGCTCAGTGTTTGTATCGTGATACCCTTACTGATCAATTTCTTGCGTACGCGATGGATTAGAACAGGAATGCCCCCATCATCTGGGGGATCCTCGTACCCCCAGTAGTAAAGCGCATAGAGTCGTTCTTTCGAGATCGGTGAGTGTTGGAGAATGATGCACAGCAACCGCCACTCACCTTGTGTCATGCCGAACTGGGCTGAAAGGTTTGGCATTATGAGACTATGGAGATACTGGTTCTCCACTCGGAGCATCTCAACTCTCGCCATGAGCGTTTCAATCGCTTCCGCCCCAGCGTCGGTCATAGACATGAGCTTGGTCCTCTGACGTCCTGTGTGTGCTACCGACTAACAGAGAACGTAGCGGTTGCTCTATTCCGAATGGATTCAAACTGAGCGTGTTTGCACGAAGATGACCCGCAGAGGTTCGGTATGGCTGATCAAACCTAAGCGCGATGGCACCAGTCGTGCTGATGGCAGTGTATGGGTTAACCAGACCAGCGTGGGAGGGAAGGACCTCCATCAGATAGCGGGTACTTCCATTTGCTGCTGAAACCGAGCAGGGCGCTCGACACAATACCCGCATATGGAAGCCACTATGCCTCGGAACAGCACAAAGCTCTGATGGAGAGGAAGAGACTGTATTGCTCAGTGCCGTGGTCAGTTGACCTAGATGAGTTCGATCCCAGCATCCAATGACTAGCCGTGTCCGATATCCCACGTTCGGCGAAGCCAGTCTGGCCGCAGCTTGACAGAGATTTTCTCCGGGTCGACCTGGAGCAGCTGCTCCACAAACATTGGACACCAGTCGTCATCAAATCTGCCGCGGAAGCCAGTATTGCTGGCAATGCTGTACCCCACCTCACATGCTCGAATTAGGCCCGGCTGCGCAAACGTATGTCGAAACACCTCGGAACCCACAGTCCTCTTCAGCTCCGCAAGATCAGAATTCACTGATAGCTGGAAGAGAACTGCCTCCCAGATACATAGGGCTGTCACCGTCGGAGAGTGAATGCAACCCTGTACAGGGTGGTCGAGCATGGAAGAGCTGCCTGAGACCTAATTCGAGACGGCTCCATTAACGCGTATTCGATCAGTGATAGGGATCTGAATCTCGCCCAATCTGGAAGGGATTGACGTCCCCCTCGCAGTACTATGCCTATCTCATCGTCTAGTTTTCGCTCCAGAAATTGGAGGGAGCGCACAGGTGCCGAAAACAGAGATCAACGCCAAGAACACTCCCGGCTTAAACCCGATTGAGCAGGTACTTGCCGTCATCGAGGATCACACGCCTACTGGTACTCAACACTGCGCCGTCTCAACTGTAGACATATCTGAGATTACGGGCCTTGCACCTCTGGAGGTAACCCGCGCTCTTCTGATCCTACAACAACGCCAGGTCATAGAGCGCAAAAAGGGCTACGGCCTAAGACGAATTGTGCTCAGCAAACAGAGCGCGCAGGTCTCATCCACTGAGCCCAACAAGGACAAGCCTTGCACTTAGGGCCGGTAGCTCAGTTGGTTAGAGGGGGCCGCTCGTAACGGATTGGCCGCAGGTTCAAGTCCGGCCTGGCGCACCAAGATGTTCAACATCCGGTTAGCAGTAGCGGGCAGCCAATAGCAGACAGAGCAAGTCCTGAAGCTCAACCGGCTGCCCCCTCCGTATTGAGAGATGCTTTCCCAACTCGCTGCAGTCCTGATCGCTTAAGGATGGTATCTTCCGCGCGTGGTCCGCTTGAGAAGCGCCTTGCCGGTCGCGAGGCATCTCTGTGGTGGTTTCCTCAGCGGCAAGCCCTGCGAGTGGGGTTACCACCAGCATCAGGCTTAGCAAGCTGCCGTGGAGCCATTTCGATCTAGTCATCGTGTCAGCTTCAGTCCTTCAACTGAGTGCCCCTTGTCTTCTGCTTGCGGGTGCGGTCCGATCATCATTGCAAAGGCTGCCAAGCCGAACATGACGGTAAGAATCGACAACGTTTTTGAATAGATGCCCATTGGGCCGATCATCCTGCGCAACGCTACCGGCAAACAGTTGAACTGTTTTCAATTGGAAAGCATTCCAAACCCGGGGAGCAAGCCGAGCTGTTAGCCTCTCTGCCATGCATGACAGCTGCATTCAAAAGATACTAGGTGTATTCAAACCCTCAGAGAGGTCGCGTAGATTCGCGCCAAAGACTGCAGACGTGTTGGAAACTGTCGCCGACTACCTGCAATTTTTGCGGCTGGAACTCGCCCTCTTTCTGATCGTTGTTGTTAACTTCGCCGTGTTCTTATTGGCCTTCTGACAAAACTCCCGTCCTCGAGTTCCTTGGACCTGCCCAGTACATTGCCGGCAGCCAGCCGATGAGTGAGATCTGCATCAAGAGGCAGCAGACGCTCGACACTGGTCGACCAATCAGCGCGAAAACGAGCCAGGGTGAGAAGAGGACAGGGGCTGCAGGCATTGGTTTCCTCTGCGAAGATATCGGAGCGGACAAGGGTTGTAATTTCTCTCCTGCCAGCCTCTCTTCTTTTACCTGAAGAGGGCAGTTCCCTCCTGCGCCCCGGTCAAAGGACCGCCTCTGGCTTCTGGGCACTCGCCACTATCTTGGTTGCGATAGAGGACAAGCCAGTGCGGTTGGTGCTAGCAATTGGGGTGCCGCACTGGCTTGTCCGCGTGCCGCCCATTTATCTAAGGCTTATCTTGGGAGGAAGTGGGATTGGGGTAGTCGTTTCTCCTCACCACACGCTTTATGATCCTTGCATGCTGCATTCCTAGGGGCACTAGCATCTCCTTCCTATGTGGAATGATCGGAACTTCGCAAATCCATGGGCGCCCAGACTTTGTCTCTCGGTTGCCTGTCATGGTGACGCGGGGCCTTTTGCACGCATAGACCTACATGAAGCGCGCAATTTCCATTGCGAAAATGGTTAGAAGGGCAGCCAGCACTAAGAGCGCAAATCCAAGAGCGCCCAAGAGCATTAGTACGGGCTTGGCGAAGCTCCGATCTCTGCGAGGCATCTTTCCGGCATTCATGCTTGGTGATTCCGGGTCCACGCCGATAGCGTTCTGAAGACTGAATGCGGCCTCAGAGGCAACGAAGCGCAGATTGTCTGTTTCGCGCTGTTCGTTTTCTAATGCGGCAACTCGTTCCCTGAGCACATCTACGGACTCCATGATGTTATCAACGCGCGCCAAGTCCGATTTGTATGTTTTGAGTGCCCACGAAGAGAGTTGAGCGATCAGTCTGGCC
>JANQMQ010000679.1 GCA_028279995.1 Candidatus Phaeomarinibacter sp.
CGGAGACTTCAGGTGTGATGCGATATGGCCCCGTATGGAAATTGCCGGACAGCTGACCGGTAACCAGCCAGCGTTCCGTCGAGACATTACCGGTGACGCCGGCGGCGTTGACGTCTGTGTCCGACAGCCCCCATGCCGCGCGAACGTCAAAGAACAGGTTTGGCGTCAGCCGCATCGACGCATAGGGCCCGACCATCCAGCCGATGCCTTCGACACGCGTGTCGGCACTGCCGATGTCATCGGTCATCCAGTCAACCTGGCCCATCAGACCGGCAATGACCCATGGTGTAAGGTGAATATCCGCACCCGCATAGACGACCGCGAAATGGCCGTCCCTGTCGCCGCGATCCGTAAAGCGGGTGTAGTGCCCCTCGGTCCACACATCGATACAACTCAAGCGCGATGCGCCAGTATCGTCCGCGCCGCAGCCTTCCGTGACATCATCAGACCGATAGGATGCCGCCCGGACAGTGGCATCGCGCGCCGCCATGCCCGTTAGCGGCGGATTGCTGCTGGCTGAGGCAACCTGGAAGGGGCGGTTGGGCGTAACCCGTGGCGGGACAGCCGCCGTGCGGCCATGCCCGTTTGCTGCCCGTGTCAGGGTATCAGCTGTTTCATCTGCATCTGCATCGTCTCCCCACAGGGCCTTCAGGCGCTTGCGGATATAGCGTGGCCGGTCCGGACGATCTTCGAGGATGCGACGCGCGCGCTCGGTAGCAAATGTTTTGGTTGCAGCCGCAGCCACAGGCGCGGCGGACGCAGAACCCGGCGTACAGGACACGGTGAAGCGCACGCTGCCTTCCATTGAGCTGAAAGGCAGCGTCGTAAACACGAGCGATACATTCGTGCCGTCGGCAGGCGGATCATAGGTCGCGTTGCGTGTGTAGACACCAAAGGCCAGGCCACCGCCGCCAAATGAGAGTGTCTCAGAGAATATGGTCGCGCCATCGATGGTGATGGCGCCGGTCACCGTTCCGTTTGCGCCGGAGTTGTAGCGAATGGTGAACGAGATCGCGTCGCCATCATTGAGCGAGGTGATGGTATTGCTTTCGGAAATGACCGCTGAGTTGTGGGCACGTGAAAAGACATGTCCATCAAGGGCCGCACAGTTGGCAAAAGTGGTGTTGGCATGAGCCGGAGTTCCGGCAACGAACACCAGAAAGCCCGTCACAGCCGCCGCTGTGAGTGCGGTTACACGCAGCACAGAACTCATAAAAGCCACTGATAGCCCCCAAGCGACCCATCCCCATAACAAACTGGGGCCACTTCAATGGGTCATTGGAGCGTGACTTGGTGGCAGGGTCACGCGTCACATTAACTTTTGGTTAACGCTGTCGGGGAGAGGCCGACATTCTATCTCATTGCTCGAGGGGCCAGCGGGTGGCCTCAAGGCAGGGCTGGGTGCTGCAGGCCTGCATCCAGCGCTGAAGCCCGGGCTTCTGCGCCAGCATGGCCTTGCCTTCCGGCGTCAGGGAGACAGCGACCATGGTGCAGTACATGAAGATATCCGCCAGCGAAAAGGCGGGTCCGGCCAGATACGGTGTTTCCTGCAGCCGGTCTTCCACCACCTGGAGGTAGTACTGGATGGCCGGGAGTGCATCTTGGATCAGGTCTTCCCGCGGTTCCCGGCCCATCATAGGCACCACAATGCGAGGCAGGACCAGGCGTTCTTCGGTCAGCGGAAACACATAATGGTCGGTCACCGCCATCCACTGGCGCATGCGCGCCCGTTCCAGCGGGTCGGACGGCTGCAAC
>JANQMQ010000707.1 GCA_028279995.1 Candidatus Phaeomarinibacter sp.
GATCACGGCATCTGGTCTGCCGGCATGATCCAGGGCCTGATCCACGACATCCCCACAGTGGATGAACTGGTGAAGCGCATCGTGAGTGAAGCCGAAGGCATCATCCAGAGCCGCCTCAACGGCTTTGTCTCCGGCAGCGCCGCGCAGGCGGCCGAGTAAGCACTCAGCCAGAGAGTAAACAGAAGCCCCGGTCGCATCCGCGTCCGGGGCTTTTGCTTAGATCACGATCAGCACCAGCCCCGCCACCACCAGTGCGATGCCTAACAGCTCCGCCCGGTTGGTCTGTTCCTTGAAGATCAGCGCCGATGTCGCCAGTGCAAACACCAGTTCAATCTGGCCCAGCGCTTTGACATAGGCTGCGTTCTCCAGCGCGAACGCCGTAAACCAGCCGATGGACCCGATGACACTCGCCACCCCGACGGCCAGCGCCGGGCGCCAGCGCACATAGCTTTGTACGAGTGAGGGCCGGTCCCGCGCTGCCAGCCACACTGTCATGATCAGAGATTGCCAGATCAGGACGCCGGTCAGGGTTGTGGCTGCAGAGACCGCAAAGCCGCTGCTTTCAAGCGCCAGCGACGCTGAGCGGTAGCAGACCGAGGCAATGGCAAAGCCGGCCCCGCAACCAAGCCCCATCAGCGCCACCGGCGACCCCAGCGACGTGATGATGCTCTTCGGGGTAACAGCCGTGCGCGCGACCGACAATGCGATCACGCCGATGAAGCTGATGAGGATCCCGGCAAAGGCATAGGGTCCAACAACCTCCCCCAGAACGAGAAACCCGATCAGCGCCGTCTGCACCGTTTCCGTTTTGGAGTAGGTCGTGCCGACCGTAAACACCCGCAACGCAAACATCCGCACAAGGAGGACCGCCGCCACAACCTGCGCCGCGCCGCCAACGAGGATCGACACGAGGAACGTCGTGTTGAGTTGGGGAAAGCTTTCGCCCGTAACCTGCAGCAGCACGAAGAGGTAGAGTGCGGCAAACGGCAGCCCGTAGAGAAATCGCACATAGGACGCGCCCGTCGCCGTCAGGTCAGCCGCAAGGCCCCGCTGCAGGGCGGACCGCACGTTCTGGGCGAACGCGGCAAGCAGGGTAAAGACAATCCAGAGCGACATGGAAATGACCGGGCAGGGACGGGAGCCCCTGTTCTACGCCCCGGATGTAGCTGATGGCCACTCATGTCAGCCATGCAGCACGACTGAGCGGCAGCCTAGTCGTCGATGGCCGCATAGACCAGCTGCTGGAACTGCCGCCGCAACGGATAGGCGCCAGACGGCATCAGCTGTGTCATCAGGATGGCAATAAGATCTTCAGTCGGATCAATCCAGAAGATCGTGCTGGCGGCCCCGCCCCAATAGTAGGTGCCGTCCGGTCCGGTGATCTGTGACTTGGCTTCATCCACGGTGACCGCAAAGCCGAGCCCGAAGCCGATGCCTGCGTTCGTCGTTTCGGAAAACGCGCCCTGGGCAAAACCCTCAAGGTCACGGCCATCCGGCAGATGGTTCTTTGTCATCAGTGAGATCGTCGGGCGTGAAAGCAGTCGCGTGCCGTCCGGCGCCGTGCCGCCGCGCAGCAGCATCTGGCAGAACTTGAGGTAATCAGACTGTGTCGAGACCAGCCCGCCGCCGCCGGACGTGAACACCGGCGGCTTGGCGTAGCGCCCGGTTTCAGGATCGTCAGCAAGATCAAAAGACTTGGTCTTCGGGTTGCGCTGATAGTTCGCCGCAAAGCGCGGCATCTGGTCCGGGCTCACCTGAAAGGCCGTGTGCGTCATGCCCAGCGGCTGGAAGATGCGCGTGTTGAAGAAATCAAACAGCGACATGCCGGACACGACTTCAACCAGCCGGCCCAGCACATCCGTAGAGACGGAATAGCTCCATGCCTCGCCAGGGTTGTGCAGCAGCGGCATCCGGCCAAGCAGCTTGCAGAATTCTTCAAGGTTGGATGTGGTCAGGTCCACGCCGCCGATCTTGAAGTGGCGGTAGGCCTCATCCACCGGGTGCACTTCCATGAACCCGTACGTAAAGCCGGACATATGGGTGAGCAGGTCGCGGATCGTCACCTGGCGGCTCGCTGACTTCACGGCCATGCCGCGCGCAGGCCCGCCCGCATAGACATTGAGGTCGCCGAGCTCGGGAATGTAGCGGCCGATTTCATGCTCCAGCTGGAAGCGGCCTTCCTCGAACAGCATCATCACGGCAACCGACGTAATCGGTTTCGACATGGAATAGATGCGGAAGATGGTGTCATGGGTCAGCGTCTTACCGCGCTCTACATCCATCTGGCCCTGCACATCAAAATGCGCCAGCTCTCCCTTGCGCCAGACAAGCGTTGAGAGCCCGGCCAGCTTCTTGCGGTCCACATAGCTCTGAAAGAAGGGTGTGATGCGGGCGAGCCGCTCCGGGCACATGCCCGCCTGCTTGGCGGCACTGGTGGGATCGCTGATCAGGGGCGCGTTCATGATGCTGTCGGCCTGTTTTGCTGTTCTTCGGGATAGCTGAGCGCGGTGACGAGGTCTGCCAGCATACGCGACTGGAAAGCCGGCTAGTCGTTGCCGTGCTCCAGGTCAAAGGCCTTCCACAGCCCGGCGGCCTTCTCGATGCGGAAGCTGGGATTGGCCCAGCCGCACCGGTAGACCAGCACGCACCGGTTGCCGTCGTCGTCGGTCACAATGTCAATATCAAGCGGCGATCCTGCCACGGCCTGAAACAGCCGCGTTCGGTCGCGTTCGGTTATCCGGTCAAGCGGAAGCTGTACAACGTCGCCCACAAATCCCCCAGAGCCGGTGTCCGGCCTGCGCCGCGGCGGGTCGCCTTGTTTCTCAAGGGCCAGCGCGGCTGTCTTCGTTTTCTGGCAGCCATTGTTGGATAGACGCGGCGGCGGGGCAAGCGCCAGATGCCGCGTCAGGGCAGATTCATCATCTCATTCAGGCTTTAAGATTACCAAAGCCTGAGAAGACCTGATCAAACCCGACCTATTGCCCCGGAGTGGCGCCAAAACAGGCAGCCACGTCCTTGATCCAGCGCTTCACCCCGTCGCCCTGTACGTCGTGGCTGTCTCCGTGGCGCACCAGGATCAGGTCCTTTTCCGGCACCAGCACGATGTATTGCCCGCCATAGCCGTTGCAGGAGAAGGTGCCCGGCCCGGCAATCTCGAGCCACCAATGGGCGCCGTACCCCATGAACTCGTCCTCTCCGGTCGGCACCTTGCTTTGCGTACGCGCATAGTCGACCCAGCCATTGGGCAGGATTTGCGTGCCGTTCCACCAGCCGCCGCGCAGATACAGGAGCCCGAACTTGGCAAAATCCCGCGCCGTCATGAAGCAGTAGGACGAGCCAATCCAAGTCCCGGCCCCGTCAAACTTGGGGATCGCCTTGGTAACGCTGATCGGATCCAGCAGTTCCCGCCGCATGAAGGCTTCAAAGTCAGCTGCGGAAAGGGGATCGCCACCACCCAGAACAGTCGAGAGGGCACGGGTCAGAATGTTCGATGTGCCGCTTGAATAGTTGAACACGGTGTCGACCGGGTGGACGAGCGGCTTGTCCGCGGCGTAGTGGGCCACGTCTTTCTTGCCGTCACCGAACAGCATGGCAATCGTGTCGGAGATGTCCCCGTCCACATAATCTTCGTCAAACTCCAGACCGCTTGCCATCCGCAGCAGCTGGTCGATGGTGAGGTCCGCTCGTGGGTCACCCTCAGGCCATTCCGGCGCGCCGACCCTGTCAAAAATCGACATCCTCCCGTCGCGCACCGCAATACCAATGAGTGCCTGCAACATGCTCTTGGCCATGGACCAGGACGGGTAGGTCTGTGTCGGCCCGCAGCCCTCTGCATAGGCCTCCGAAACGAGCTTGCCGCCCTGAATGGCCACAAAGGCATGAGTCGGACCCAGATCATCCGGCCCCTTGCCGTCCCCATTGGGGTCCGAGAAGGCATGGTCGAGCAAATCGCCCAGCGCCACATGATCAGCCGTGGCGGCGGTTCCCGTCGGCCAGTCCGGCTCGGGCCAGGCAACGTCGGTGGCTTGGGAGGGAAGGGATGGAAGGTCAGCTGTATGTGACATGGCCCGCACCTTGCCACACAGACGCCGCATCGCAAGGTTCAATTGCGCCCGGCAAGCGGGATTTTGCTCTCCCAATCGGCGGTCTCTTTCTGGCATAGTCTGAGAAACAACCAACACTTGCTGGGCACGATCCGGCACCCCGGGGAGGCCTAGATATATGTCACTGCCAAAACTGCACCTTGATGGAGATCGTTTCGTTGACGAGCAGGGACGTCACGTCATCCTGCGCGGCGTCAATCTCGGCGGTGACTGCAAGCTGCCCTATCCCGACGGCGGCACCCATATCCCCACGGACTTTTCCGACCACAAGGATGTCAGCTTCATCGGCCGCCCGTTCCCCATTGAGGAAGCAGACGAACATCTGGGCCGCCTCCAGCACTGGGGCTTCAACTGCCTGCGCCTGCTGACCACATGGGAAGCCTGCGAGCATGCGGGCCCCGGCCAGTACGACCACGCCTATCTGGACTACATCGCCGAGGTCTGCCGCCGCGCCGGTGACCATGGCCTCTATGTGTTCATCGATTTTCACCAGGACGTCTGGTCGCGGATGTCCGGCGGTGATGGTGCCCCAGGCTGGACATTCGAAAAATGCGGCCTCGACTTCACGAAGTTTCATGAGAGCGGGTCCGCCAAGGTCATGCAGCTTTGCTACGACTTCGACAAAGGCGGCCGTCAGGAAGACAACTACCCCACCATGACCTGGGCGCAGAACTACCGCCGCCCGGGTAACGCCATCATGTGGACGCTGTTCTTCGCCGGAGCAGACTTCGCACCGGACCTGATGGTCGATGGCGTCAACACCCAGGAGTTTCTGCAAACTTACTATATGGGCGCGATGAAGCAGATCGCGACGCGGGTCAAGGATATGCCCCATGTGCTGGGGTTCGACACGCTCAACGAACCCGGCTCCGGCTGGATTGCTCATGAGATGAGCTATCAGCATACGGAGAAAACGCCGGAACACCCCGAGCGCGTGTCACCCGGCCCGGCCTGGTCTCCGCTTGACGGTCTGCTGGTCGCCCGCGGCATTCCGCGCTCCGTCCCGGTGCTGAGCTTCGATGCCACCGAAATGAAAATGAAGGTCACTGGGGAGGAGCGTGCCAATGACAGCCGCGTGCCCATCTGGCGCGACGGGGTGCAGTGTCCGTTTGAGCAGGCCGGTGCCTATCGCCTCAACGCCAATGGCGAGGCGGAAGACATCAACGAGACCTACTTCACCCACCGCAACGGCAAGGCGGTTGATCTGGAAGCGGACTACATGGCGCCCTTCTTCAACCGGGTGGCCGACAGCATTCGCCAGGTGAAGAAGGAGTGGATGGTCTTCGCCGAGCTGGACCCGTTCCGCGGCCTGAGTGGTGAAGGCTTCCCGGAAGGGTCTCCGGACAACACCGTCAATGCCAGTCACTGGTATGACATCGTGACCCTGGTCACCAAGACCTACATGTATCCAACGGCCATCAATCCCTTTAACGGCCGGGTCATTGAAGGTCCCGAGGCCATCCAGGGCCAGTACGAAGAGCAGCTTGGTCTCATCAAGTCCGCCGCCCGCACACTCAACGGCGGCAACGGCGCACCGACACTGATCGGCGAGTTTGGCATTCCCTACGATCTGGACCAGGCAGCAGCCTACAAGGCGTGGGCCGCAGGCGATCACAGCGAGGCCCCGTGGCACCTCCACGTCACATCACTGGACCTGATGTATAACGCGATGGATTCGCTGCTGCTATCAACAGCGCACTGGAACTACACCGCGTCCAACAGCAACGATCAGGCAATTGGCGATGGATGGAACCAGGAAGATCTTTCCATCTTCTCCCGTGACCAGCAGGACAATCCACTGGACAAGGATTCTGGTGGCCGTGGCCTGAAAGGCTTCTGTCGTCCTTA
>JANQMQ010000011.1 GCA_028279995.1 Candidatus Phaeomarinibacter sp.
CTTGTTGAGCGCGTAGACACTGGCCGTCATCGAGTTACGGGTCGTGTCGTTACCACCGACGATCAGCAGAATGTTGTTCCCCAGATACTCCATCGGATCCATGTTCTTGGTGGACTCGCCACGTGTGAGCATGGTGATGAGGTCGTTGCCCGGCGTGTCCGAGTTGATCCGCTCATTCCAGATGCCGGTGAAGGCTTCGAGGCATTCCAGCAATTTAGCCCGCCACTGTTCGTCGTCAGCCACAATTTCCGGATTGTTGCGGCCCGTGGCCACATCGGACCAGCGCGTCAGCTTGCGGCGCTCCTCAAACGGGAAATCAAACAGGGTCGCAAGCATCATGGTCGTCAGCTCGACCGAGACATTGTCCACCCAGTCAAACGCTTCGCCCCGCGGCAGGCTGTCAAGAATTTGACCCGTCCGTTCACGGATCAACCCTTCCCAGTTCTGAAGGTTCTTTGGTGCTACGATAGGCTGCACCGTGATGCGCTGCTGGTCATGCTTGGGCGGGTCCATGGCAATGAACATGGGCAGCTGGAAGTCAGAAATCTGATCAAACAGCGTGATGCCGCCATGTTCCCAGCTCGACGAGAACACATGGTGATTGGTATCCACGGCCATGATGTCTTCATACCGCGTAACCGACCAGTACTCGCCGAAGTCCGGCGAGTAAGCCTTGTGGACCGGAGCTTCCTTCCGCAGGCGCTCGAAATACGGCCACATGGCATCTGCCTGGAAAATGTCCGGGTCCGCCACATTGATGTCCGCAAGCGGCATGCTCCATGCCCGCTTGGTGTGATCAATCGCTTCTTCAGGTTGAATTGCTGCCTGCGACATGAACCGTTTCCTCCGGTTGGCCGACATCCGAGGGATGCCGACATGACAAACACCGTACTTCTCCACTTGTTGCCATGGAGTAAGTCCGAGGTGCCGCTGATGACCTGCGGCCAGTTACAAAAGGATAACGCAGGGAAAATGGAGGTTCTAGAGAAAAATGACGCAGGCGTCATTTTTGCTGCGCCGCAAAACAACCCACTAAAAAGGCGGGTCTTTCAGCAGGAAAGGCCCCCCTTCTGCGGTTTTTGGTCATTGATTGGAGACATCGCACAGTGCGGATCGCCTGCAAAGCGCGAGGTCCTGCAATCAGGACTGCGGCAGACGCTTGGCAATCATGCGGATAAGCAGGCGGTCATCGCGGTCATTGAAACGGAACTTGCAGTTCACGCTGAACCGCTCAGACAGGCCCGCAGGCGTATTGCATCCACCCTTGTCGAAGACAAGCAGCGGGTAGGCATGAGTCCCGCCCCTGTACTTCTTCTTGAAGTGAAACTTGCAGACATAGTTGCGCTCGCCGCCCTTCATAAGCGAGGGATACATCGTGAAGCTCTTTTCGTAGGCCTTGCTGCCCCCACCACCCCAGATGCGATTGTAGAACACCTCAGTCTTTCGCGGCGGAACGCGTGTCACGCCGTCCGCAGGTTTCGAGTCTTCTTCGACCCTCCAATACTCGCCGGCTTGATTTTCCAGCTCGATCTTCAACCGAATTCTGGAAAAGCTGCCAGCCTGAAACGTCCTGTTCTCCAGGGCGCTGCAAGGTTTGTTTGGATCGGCCGCCATCGCGGCCTGGCCGCTGCCCATCGACAGCACGACGATGCTAACGGTGAGGAGTTTCCTCAGTGACATATCAACCTCCCAAGACGACAAAAGGTGATGAAGGGTCACCCACGCGGGCTGACCGTTTCGCACAGCGAGGCATGTGTCCAGCATGTCGCGGCGGTCAGACCCCCGAAATGAGACGCTGAGACAACTTGTGACCGGAAAGCACAAAAAAAGACGGGCTTTCCTGTTTGGAAAGCCCGTCTTCAGGAAGACCTTTGGGCCAGCCCTGCGCTGGCATCCTCTCGACAGCTAGGCGGCGCGGAACCCTTCAAGGCGCTGCGCAATGATGTCGTCCGCTTCCTTCATGATGCGGTCGACGAGTTCCTTGCAGGTCGGGATGTCGTGGATGAGACCCGCAACCATGCCGCAGCTCCAGCCGCCCGCATCCATATCACCGTCTTTCATGATTTTCGGATACACACCGGCCACTTCTTCCGCGATGTCAGCAAAGCTGAGCTTGTCGCCCATCTCCTGCTCTTTCTGCAGAAGACGCTCAACCGCGTCATTGTTCAGCACACGCTCCGTATTGCGCAGCGGGCGCATGATGAGACGCGTGTCGAGCTCGCTGGCGGCAATCAGAGCCTGCTTCACATTCTCATGCACCGGCGCTTCTTTTGTCGCAATGAACCGAGTGCCCATGTTCATGCCTTCAGCACCCATGGCCATGGAAGCCACCAGACTGCGGCCATCCGCCATGCCGCCAGACGACACGAATGGGATCTTCAACTCTTCAGCAGCGCGTGGCAGCAGAATGAAGTTGGGTACATCGTCTTCGCCCGGGTGACCGCCACACTCAAAGCCATCAACGCTGACCGCGTCACAGCCGATGGACTCAGCCTTCAGCGCGTGGCGCACGGAGGTGCATTTGTGAATGACCTTGATGTCAGCTTCTTTCAGGGCCGGGAGCCACTTGGCCGGATTGTTGCCCGCAGTCTCAACGGCCTTGACGCCGCTCTTGATGATGACATCCACAAAGCCTGGATAGTCCGGAGGCGTCACAGCAGGCAGGAAAGTGAGGTTCACACCGAACGGCTTGTCGGTCATTCCCTTGCAGCGCTCGATTTCAGCAGCCAGTTTTTCAGGCGTCCCCTGGGTCAGGCCCGTGATGATGCCGAGGCCACCTGCATTGGAAACAGCCGCCGCCATTTCAGCAAAGCCCACATAGTGCATACCGCCCTGAATGATCGGATGCTCGATACCAAAGAGTTCTGTAATACGCGTGCGCATGATCGCCGCCCCTGTCTGTTCTTTTGAAAACTGGTTACAGCGCGCGAAAACGCGCCGTCTCACCGCGCATTTTGGCGATCCGGGCGCGAAAAGCTAGAGCGTTCTTTTTTAAAACTGAAAGGCGGTGGAAGCAGCAGGCGCAACCTCAGCTAAAGCCCGGCAGCGCTTGCCATTTCAGCGGGCTTGTTGTCCCAGCCACCGCCAAGTGCCCGGAACAGACCAATCTGGAACTGGGTCGTGTTCGCCTGCGACTGCGCCAGCGTGATCTCGGCATCCGCCAGCGTACGCTCCGCATCCAGCACGGTGATGAAGTCATCGGCACCAAGCTCATAGCGCGACTGCGCCATCTCGGCGGACTGAGCCGCTGCATCCCGTGCCAGCGTCAGTGCCGACTGGCGCTCAAGCTCGGCGGCATAGTTCTGTAAGGCCGTTTCTGTTTCTTCAAGCGCCACCAGCACGGCCTGGTCAAACTCTGCCAGTGCCTGCTCCATACCGGCCTCAGCTGCCTTGATACGGGCCCGGCCGGCCCAGATGTTGGGGAAGGTCCACGAGATCAGCGGACCAAAGGAAAAGGACACGGCACCGTCTTCCTTGAGGCTCGCAATCTGAAGGGCTGTTGTATCAATCGCCCCCCCAAGCGAAATCTGAGGATAGAGTTCCGCCGTCGCGACACCGACACGCGCGGCCGCGGCAGTGAGAGCATGCTCGGCCTCACGCACATCCGGACGGCGCGCAATCAGGCCGGCGCCATCACCCACCGGAATGGTAGCCGCAACAATGGGGGCCGTCGCGCAGTCACGGGCTGCGTCCGCCATGGCGGCAGGCGGCTCACCCACAAGCGTGGCAAGACGGAACCGCGCATTCTCACGGTCAGCTTTCAGCTGCGGCAGGGACGATTTGGTGTTCTCCACATTGACCTGCGCCCGCACGATATCCAGCGTGGTGCCCTGCCCGCCTTCCGTGAGCTGACGCGTCAAGTCGACCGTGCGCTTCTGCAGATTCAGCGTATTTTCCGTAACCGATATCTGCTGATTGGCGGAACAGATGTCTGCGTAGGCTCGGGCGGTTTCAGCCGCAATGGTGATGCGTGTTGAATAGAGCGCAGCTTCAGCTGCCTGCGCATCAGCACGCGCAGCTGCAACCGAGTTACGCACCCGGCCAAAGAGGTCGACCTCATATGAAAGGTTGAAACCCGTCGTGTATGAGAGGTCTTCCGTGTTGGCTTTCGCGCTTGGCACGCGCGCCGCCTCCCGCTCATAGGTAACACCGGCATTTACATCCGTAGACGGAAGATAGGCACTGCGGCTTTCACCCAGCGCGGCCAGTACCCGGTCAAGATTGGCAAAAGCGGCCTTCAGGCTGTTGTTCTGCGACAGGGCCTTGGCAACATGTCCATCAAGCTCAGGATCGTCGAACAAACGCCACCAGTTCCCTTGCGGCGTCTCGTTGTCCACAGGCGCAATGGCCGCTGTCACGAATTCAGTCTGCGCTGTCGGCAGCGAGGTGACAGTGGATTTGGGTACGTCCGGCGCAAGCGAACACGCAGCCAATGCCGCTGTCGCCATGCCGCAAGCCAGTTTTCCCGACGCACCCATTGCCTGTTCTCCTGATTACCGCCGGAAATGGCGGCGGAATTTCAGCTTGAACACTGCCGTATTTTGGTTAACACGAGCCTTACCAGCCGCGCTGCGGCCGGCGCCCTCTGGGACAGAACATCAGTTCTGCAAGCTTTTTGCGCTGATAGGCAGCATCGCCGTGCTGGCTCTCGCCCCAGAATGCCCGGCGGCGATAGAGC
>JANQMQ010000202.1 GCA_028279995.1 Candidatus Phaeomarinibacter sp.
AGCCAGACGGATCTTGCGGCAGAACGGGTCCAGGGGTTGGTGGATGAAGCGTCTCATTGCGCGCGCACTGTAGCTTATTCGCCGCCACCCGCGATGCCCCAATTAGGGAAATGCGCCAATTGTTTTGTCGCCATGATTGCGCAATGAATGCCACCTATAGTGGCCGCACCCTGATTCCTCCGGATACCACCCGATGCCCCTAAGCCAACTTGTTGTCCTGGCCATTATCCAGGGCCTTACCGAGTTCCTGCCAATTTCGTCATCCGGTCATCTGGCGCTGGTCGATGAGATGACGGGTTGGGCGGATCAGGGCGTGCTGATTGACGTGGCAATCCATGTCGGATCGCTCTTTGCCGTCATGATCTATTTCCGCAAGGATGTGGCTGAGCTGCTTGCAGGTACGCTGGAGCTTGTGCGAGGCCGCATGACAGAGGCGGGCCGCCTTGCGCTCTATCTGATTGCCGCCAGCGTGCCGATTTTCGCTGTCGGTTTTGTCCTTGTCTCGACCGGGGTGGCAGATGGACTGCGGGATGCGGCCACCATCGCGTGGGCCAATATGATCTTTGCCCTGCTGCTTTACTGGAGTGACAGGGCAGGAGCCACAAGCAAGAGGATGGCTGACATGAACTGGGGACAGGCCATGATTGTGGGCGTGTCACAAGTTGCGGCAGTGATCCCTGGTGCGAGCCGGTCCGGCGTTACCATGATGGCGGCGCGTTTTCTGGGGTTTGACCGGCGCGATGCAGCCCGGTTCTCCATGCTGCTGGCCATTCCAACCGTTCTGGGGGCCGGCACGGCAGCCACCCTCGAACTGTCTCAGGTTGGAAATGTGACGCTGCAGAGTGACGCAGTCATCGCGGCCATCCTGTCATTCCTGACAGCATGGGCCTCCATAGCCATATTCATGCGGCTGATGGAAAAGATGTCGCTGACACCGTTCGTGATCTATCGCGTGGTGCTCGGCCTGGCGTTGCTTGCCTGGGTCTATATCTAGGCGAAGCCGGTCTGCCCGCTAGGCAACCTCGCGCTTGGTTTCGTCCGCATACTGACCCTGCCGACGATACATCCAGAGGTATCCGGGCACGATTGCCTCGACGGATTTGGGCGTGATGCCCAGATCCTCAATGGTCCGGTTTTCGCTCGTGGCTGTCTCGCTCACCACGTTGTCGGTCTCGAGCATACGGACCTGATCAAGGGTGAGAAGCGGGGCAGGAAGCATGCCCAGAACGCGGCCCTGAAGGCGGGCAATCGCCCACGGTATCGGTGCGAGAATACGCTTGCGCCGGGTTTCCAAGAGGACGATCTCCATCAGTTCCTTGAAGGAGTAAGTCTTGGGCCCACCCAACTCATATGTCTTGCCGCTGGTGGATGTGTCCTCAAGAGCGGAGCAGACAGCATCAGCCACATCATCCACATAGACCGGCTGCATTCTGGTGTGTCCGCCGCCAAGCAGGGGCAGGGCCGGGGAGAACTTGGCCATGGCGGCAAAGCGGTTGAAGAAGCCGTCGCCGCTCCCAAAAATGATGGACGGGCGCAGGATGACGGCCTCCGGGAAGGCGTCAAGCACGGCAGCTTCGCCTTCAGCCTTTGTCGAGGCGTATTTGGCCGGGCTTTCGGCATCAGCCCCGATGGCGGACACATGGACAAGCCGGTCGACCCCCTTGGCCTTGGCGGACCAGGCAATACGGCCTGCGGCCTCCGCCTGAAGCGCATCGAATTTCTGCTTGCCGCTTTCATAGAGAATACCGACAAGATTGACGGCCATGCCGGCGCCGGAAAGGGCGCGGGCAACCGATTCATCATCCTTGATGTCCGCGTAAACGGCTTCAACCTGGCCGGGGAGCCCCATGGTGCGCAGGAACCCTGCCCGGGAAGGATGGCGAACCGCCGCCCGGACCCTGTAGCCGCGATTGGCCAGTTCACGTACCACATGGCGGCCCACAAAGCCGGATCCACCAAAGACTGTTACGATTGTCGCGCTCACGTCGCGTCATCCTCATTCAAATCAAAGCCGAAGAATTGTCTGCCTCTAGATAGCGCAGCATTGCAGATGCGCCTAGGGGGCTGATGCCGCAGGATTATCCTCCCACGGCAGCGCACATTCGAGGTGTTTGGCATCACGTGCAGGGGCCACTAGGCTCTGCCGCGAAAGCTGCACATACAAAAACTCCGCAGGAAACGCCTGATGTCCTCCGCCAAGCCTGACCTTTCCAGCCCCGATCTTCATAGCTACGCCTTCGAAAGCAATCCGGAGCCAACCCTCGCGTGGCTGCGCGAACATGATCCTGTCCACTGGTCCCGCCATGGCTACTGGTTCATCACCCGGTACGACGATGTGCGTGCTGTGTTGGGGGACCCTGAGCGTTTCTCAAGCCAGAAAGCCGGGTTCGGAGCCAACAATCCCATTGGCAAGGATGGACCCGCGAAAACCGGTGCCGGGGCGAGCGATGCTGAAAAGACCATGTCGAAAGGCCTAGCGCTCTCGTTCAACCAGCAGGACCCGCCCGACCATTCCCGTGTGCGGACCCTTGTAAACCAGGCATTCTCCCGCCGCGAGATTTCAGAGCGGGCGGACAGGATTCAGGCGGTGGTCGATGGATTGATGGCGGCTGTCCGCGTGAAGGGGGAATTCGACCTCATCACCGACTTTGCCTTTCACCTGCCGATCATTGTCGCCTCGGACATCATCGGCATTCCATCCGAAGATCGCGATCTGTTCCGGCGCAATTTTGAACTGGCAGCGCGTCTGATGGCGCCCAAGCGATCCGAGGAGGAATGGGCGGAGGCGCTGAAAGGCGCGAAGTGGCAAAGCAGTTACATGGGTGAGCTGATCGCAAGCCGCGCCAGGGAGCCCCGCGAAGACCTGATCTCTGCCCTCATTCAGGCGTCGGAGGATGACCAGAAGCTGACGGGTGGCGAAGTCGCGTCCGCCATCATGACGATATTTACCGCTGCGGGCACGACAACCGAGCGGATGATCTCAAGCGGTGCTTTTCTGCTGTTGACCCATCCTGAGCAACTTGCAGCCCTGCGGGCAGATCACAGCCTGATGGACAATGTGCTGGAAGAAATCCTGCGTTTTCATCATCCCAACCAGTCCACCTCGACAAACCGCCGGGCGACGCAGGATGTGGAATTGGGGGGCAAGACCATTCGCGCCGGAGACACGGTTCGCGTGTCCCTGGGTTCGGCAAATCGCGACGGGACCCAGTTCGATCGACCGGATGCATTCGACATTGCCCGTACTGGAACCAAACACATGTCGTTTGGCTTCGGCATTCATTTCTGCCTCGGCTCGGCGCTTGCGCGCTATGAGACAAAAGCGGCGCTCGAAGCCCTGCTGTTGGGGGATGACACACTCGAACTTGTGACCACCGATCCGGTAAAGGATCCGGACCGGCCGGACCGATACAAGGAAATCCGTGTACGGATGTCTTAAGCAGGAACGACACTGAAGGTCGCGCTGACAAAGGCGCAGTCACGCCCGTCTGCGGTCACCTTACCCTGCGCCATGTCCATTTGGCGTCCGGTCTTTATGGCGGTGGTGGTGAACTCCAGCCACTGGCCTTTTCTGGCGGGGCGCAGAAAATCAACATGCAGTGTCACCGTGACAGCGCCAGCAACGGCTGTGCCTGCCGCCCTGTGTGCCTGGACGCAACTCAGTCCCATGGCGTTGTCCGCAAGGGCGGAGATGAGGCCGCCATGGACAAGGCCGCGTGAATTGCAGTGGGCATCATTCGCCGTGACGCCGAGGACGATGCTGCTATCCGACACTTTCGAAAACAGCGGCTCCCACGGGTCGGTCAGGGGGCTCTTGCGAAAATGTGGATCAAAGCCATCTGGTGGGCCGGTATCTGTCATGGCGTCACTCCTGATCGGGAAGGAGTGATGTAGACCAAACGGTCTAAATGGGCAATTTGCGTTTATCGTGCCTCGATTTGCGCACCTGCTCAGGCGTCAATGGTGACGTGCGACAGGACAAAAGCAACGGCGGCGTCCGGCGTCATGGTGGCGGTGTCCACGATGATGTGTGGCTGCGGCCATGGGTGATAATCCCGCTCCACAACGTCCTGCCATGTCGGCAGGACCAGAGTTTCGATGTCGGTTTTCCGAGTCTCGACGCGTCCACGATGGGCATCCGCGTCACTGCAGATCAGCTCGACCTCAAAAGGCACCGCCCCGACATTGAGCGCTGTTTGCCGCCATGCGTCCCGCGTCAGTGCCCATGGGTTTACGCACTCTGCGACCACATCCAGCCCCAGCGCCAGATTGTCCGCTGCCACGGCCATGGCGACCCGATATCCGTGGTCGATCACCTCCACGGGCGCAAGATCGGACGTTCGGATGGCATCTTCGATGCTGTCCACCCGCAGATATGCGGCCTTGAGCGCCTGCGACAGCGGCCGCGCCAGGGTGGTTTTTCCGGTGCCCGGCAGGCCGGACAGGATGATCAGACGGGGCATTTGGGCGTTCCTTGGGTGGTTGTCAGCTGATTGGGGCTGCAAAAGCCCGCGAATCCGGGCGCGAGACCACATTCTATGCTTGATCCGCGCGGGCCGCAGCGCTATCACTCGCCCCCTCCTGCTGCCCGAGACCCCGTCACGGGTACCCGCAGTGAGCCCAGGTGGCGGAATTGGTAGACGCGCTAGCTTCAGGTGCTAGTGTCCGAAAGGACGTGGAAGTTCGAGTCTTCTCCTGGGCACCATTCTTCAGACCGTGATCGAACCGAAAGAGCGAGCCCTTTGCGGGTGTCGCTTCGTTTGATGTTGTCCGCACCCGAACGTCAAAGAAAACAATCTATGAGTGTGCGAACAACACGCACTGGTTGAAAATACTCAGCATGCGGACGAAAAGTAGTTTGATGTTATCTAAACGTTAGCGTGTACTCAGTAGTACGGGTGAAGTTCAGGCGCTAGGGGAACTTCATCATGCGTGTCAGCCTCAAGAACAAACTGATATTTCTGGTGCTCTTTCCGCACCTAGCCATTGTCGGACTTGCCGGTGAAGCCGTCCTTGAACGGTTTGCAGGCAAGAGCGAACTGGAAGCACTCGTCCCGATTGAAACAGTGGCAATTGAGGCCAGTGCCGTTGTTCATGAGCTTCAAAAAGAACGCGGTATGTCGGTTGGCTTGATCAGCAGCCGCCACGCGCCCGAGCAGAGCCGCAAGTTGAGCGCTCAGCGCAAGGCCAGTGATGGCGCTCTGGAAAGCTACAGTGAAAGCGTTGCTGCCCTGGATGCGACCGCCACGCCGAAGAAGATGAGCCACCTGATGGAACTGGTGGCGACAGAGAAAAAACTGATTGCACAACATCGGCAGGCAGTTGATCAGCGCCGCATGACCATCCCCGAGAATGTTGAGTTCTATTCGGAGATCATCGATCAGCTGGTCGAGATTATCGCCGTCAGTTCTGAACAGAGCCCGGCCCAGGAGGTCACGTCCTTGCTTCTGCCTTTCCTGGCTCTGGTTGAAGCGAAGGAAAATTCAGGCCTTGAGCGGGCCATTGGCGCGGCCCTTCTCGATAGCGCGGCACGAGGCATTGTGGACCCTGCCCAGTATCAGGCCTACAGGGCACGTCTTGTCGGCGAGCATCTTTTTCTCGAAGAGTTCTCCCGCTTCGCGACTGAGGAAGAGACGGCCCGTCTCCACGAGGCACTGGACACCCCGGAACTGCGCAAAGTCGAGGAGTGGCGCAAGGTGATTGCGGCGCTGCCGGAGACACTTGATCCGCAGGGGATCTCCGGCGCGGCGTGGTTTGCCTTGGCCACAAAGCGCATCGACAAGATCAAGGAAATCGAGGATCACACAGCAAACGAGATCAAGGCGGTTACCAATCGGCTGATTGATGAAGCCGAGAGCAGCATCTGGACCATTGTGGTCATCAATGCGGTGGTGGTCCTGGCATTCGCAACGGTGGGCCTCCTTGGTGCACTGCCGATTGCCCGCCGCATCGGTGTGTTCGTCGATAATCTCAAGCAGCTTGCCGGCGGCAATATCCGCCTCTCACTGGTGGATGACACGAAAGATGACGACATTGGTGAGATGAACCGGGCGCTGGTGACGTTCCGCGACAACATCGTCAAGGCTGAAAAGGAGCAGCAGGCGGCAATGGAATTGGAGGCCGCCTCTGCAGCTGAAAAGGTAGAGGCGCTCAGATCACTGGCAGACGCGGTGGAAGGTGAATTGCAGACGACGGTCAGCACCATCTCCGAGAATGGCGGTGCGTTGGCCGACCAGTCTGCACAGCTTTCCCGGATTAGCGCTGAAGCATCGTCCGGTCGCGAAGCGGTGGCGAATGCTGCAGGTCAGGCCACTCAGAATGCAGAAGCGGTTTCAAGCCTGCTGGATGAAGTGAACCAGTCCCTTCAGTCGGTTGCTGAACAGGTGGCTGAGACGCGTGCCGCGGCGGACAAGGCCTCAGATACGACCGGCAACACGGAAGGCGTGGTGACCAAGCTTCAGGAGGCTGCTCATGAGGTGGGCTCCGTCATCGGCCTGATCAGTGAGATCGCAGAGCAGACAAATCTGCTTGCGCTGAACGCGACCATTGAAGCCGCACGTGCTGGAGATGCCGGCAAGGGCTTTGCTGTGGTTGCCAGCGAAGTGAAGTCGCTGGCAACGCAGACGCAAAAGTCAGTCGCTGAAATCACCACCCATGTAAATCTGATGCAGGGCACCACTGAAGAAGTTGCCACCGCGATGGGCGACATCACCGATGTGATCGGACAGATCAATTCGGCCGCCGCCCAGATCGACGATGCGGTCCAGCAGCAACGCACGTCGACTTCCGAGATTGCCAACAATGCAATGGAATCGACACGGGGATCGAAGGAAGTGTCCCGCCAGATCGAGCATATTGCTGAAAGCCTGTCACAGGTGGATGGTGTTGCAAGTGGGCTTTCGGAAGTGTCCGGGGTGCTCAAGGATGACATTGACGGGCTTCAGAACACCGTGCGGCGCATTGTGCGCACATCCGCGCCGGAAGTGGACCCGCGCGACACGTCAGACCGGCGGGTGGTCAATGTACCTGTCGCGGTGGACAATCGATCCGGCATGGACCGGCGAGACAACGTCAAGCTGAGCGGCGCAGCGGACTGAGGTCGCGGCCGGAAGATAATGATCCATCGCGTGCCTGACCGGGTAGGCGCACATTCCCCACTTCACCTGAGTGGCAAATGAGGGCATTGTCGCGGCCATGACAACGACACTTCACAAGGGCGATCTGCCCGACGGCCTGAACCTTGGCCCAATCGTCGCCGTTGATACGGAAACCATGGGGCTTAATCCGCATCGCGACGAGTTGTGCGTGGTGCAGCTGTCGTCCGGCGACGGTACGGCCCATGTGGTGCAGATGGACCGCGCGTCATACGATTGTCCCAACCTCAAGGCGCTGTTTACAGATACCGGCACTGTGAAGCTGTTTCACTTCGCCCGCTTTGATGTGGGGATGGTCAACAAATATCTGGGCGTCGACTGCGCGCCTGTCTATTGCACCAAGATCGCGTCCAAGCTCGTGCGGACCTACACGGACCGTCATGGTCTCAAGGACCTGAGCCGGGAATTGCTGGGCCTGGACATGTCCAAGCAACAGCAGAGTTCTGACTGGGGCGCCGACGAGTTGAGCGAGGCGCAACTAGCCTATGCAGCATCCGACGTGCTGCACCTCCACAAGCTCAAGGAGCGTCTCGACATGATGCTCGCCCGCGAAGGCAGAACCGAGCTTGCCCAGGCCTGTTTCGACTTCCTGCCGACCCGGGCGTCGCTGGACCTCGCCGGCTGGCCCGAGGTCGATATTTTCGCACACTAGCGTATCCGGCTTCCTTTCCCGGTATGCCTCCAAAACGCCCGATTTTTGGGCATTCTGGTTGACCACACCCGGCCTGCGGACACATAATCCGCCGGCAGGCATTGCTTTTGGCAAGGTTTTTGCTTAAACGCGCCGCCTGCGCCGGACCCAAGGACTGGCAACCCCTGATAACAGGGCATGGCCGGGCTTGATCAGGTCCCGGGAAATGGCAATCCAAAGAGTGACCCAGAGAATGGCAGAGAGTCCTAGTCCGGCGACATCGACACCCAGCGACGACGACGCGCCCCGGATCCAGCCGGCAGACCGCGAAGCGGCGGGCCGGGTGCTGACCCTGGCGTCGGACGCCCTGGGTAAATTGCGCGACACGCTGGACGCGCGCTTCTCTGAAGCTGCCGACGCCATGCAGCGAACGGAAGGGCGGATCATCGTCAGCGGCATGGGCAAGAGCGGCCATGTGGCCCGCAAGATTGCCGCCACCCTGGCCTCCACCGGCACCCCGGCGCATTACGTCCATCCTGGCGAAGCAAGCCATGGCGACCTGGGCATGGTAACCCGCGGCGACTGCCTGCTGGTCCTGTCCAACTCGGGCGAAAACCAGGAACTCGGTGATATCATTGCCCACGGCAAGCGCATCAACACGCCGCTGATCGCAATCACCAGCAAACCGGAGTCCACGCTCGCGCGCGCGGCAACCGTGTTGCTTCAGCTGCCCGCCGCCGAGGAAGCATGCCCCATGGGCATGGCGCCGACTACGTCCTCCACCATGATGATTGCCTTTGGTGATGCGCTGGCAGTTGCGCTGATGGAGCGCCGCGGCTTCACCAAGGACAAGTACCGCGAACTGCATCCCGGCGGACGGCTTGGCCAGATGCTGGTCCGCGTCTCCGACATCATGCACCCGGCGGACAAGGTTCCGCTGGTGAAGCGCGATACACCGGTTCCCCACGCGGTGGAACAGATCACGGTGAACGGGTTCGGCTGCACCGGTGTGGCGGATGTCGCCGGCCGCCTGATCGGTGTGATCACCGATGGTGACCTGCGGCGGCATCTGGGCGCAGACCTTGTTTCCAAGACGGCTGTCGACGTGATGACCGCATCACCCCGCACAATCGCCAAGGACGCGCTGGCGGGCGAAGCCATTGCGCAGATGAACGAGGTAACCCCTGCGGTGACGGTCCTGTTCGTGGTCGACACGGAGTCAGCCGACCCACGGGCCCCTGTCGGCATCCTGCATATGCATGATCTGCTGCGCGCCGGATTCGCATGAGAAGGTTCGCATGAGCATGGGCAATATCTCAGACGGCCCGCCGCGCCGGATTGGATCCTCGCCGCCGCGCAAGCAGGTGAATGCCGCCCAGACCAAGGCTTACAGCCGGTTCGTGTCCGCCATGAAGCTGGGGTTGGCCCTGACAGCCATCGCCCTCATTGGCGCATTGCTTTTCCTCTCAGGCACATTCGACGGGCCGGACGAGCTGGACATTACCTTCTCCGAAGTAACCTCGCGCGCGGACGATCTTCGGATGGTCAGCCCGCGCATCTCGGACGTAGATGACGACGGCCAGCCCTACACAATCACCGCCACCAGTGCTGTTCAGGATGCGGACAATCCTGCGCTCATTCATCTGGAAGATGTGCAGGGTGATCTTGAAAGCGCCACGCAGACTTCATGGACGTCTGTGACATCCAGGACCGGCCTTCTGAATACGGATGAAGAATGGATCGACCTGGAAACGGACGTGATGCTGTTTACCGACGGCGGCTTCCAGTTTCAGGGTGAGCTGGTGCGGGTCAATCTCGCATCCGGAGATATTTCCAGTGACAAGCCTGTGTTCAGTCAGGGGCCGGACGGCACTGCTGAAGGCGGCGGATTGCGGGTAACGGATTCGGGCCAGACGATCACGCTGATCAATCGGGCCAAGGTGGTGATTTTCGATGCCGGTGGAAACGGCGGGTCATCGAGCCTGTTTGGCATAGCGGGCGAGTAGACGGCAATGAGCCGGGGCAATGTATCGGGGCGCAAGCAAGAAAGCGATTGGACTGAATGAACATGACAGCTGAACTGAAACGGCACCTGCCCGCCCTGTGTCTTGCTCTGGGGATGTTTGCAGCACCTGCCGCGCTCATGGCGCAGGAGACCGGTGAGGGGTTCACCGACGATCCTGGCGAGCCGATTGAGGTTGTGTCTGATACGGCGGAATGGAAACGGCTGGAGAACCTCGCGATCTTCACCGGCAAGGTCGACGCGGTGCAGGGCACCATGCGCCTGCGGGCGGACAAGGTGTTTGTCCACTATGTGCAGAAGGGTGAAACGCAGAAGGCTGCGGCAGCGGAAGATGTGCCGGAGGGCTTCGAGGCCGATCCCGAACCGGGTCCCGCACCGGGCCAGAGCATCACCAAGATCGATGCCCAGGGGAACGTCATCATCACCGACATTGACGGACAGACGGCGGTTGGTGACTGGGCGCTCTACGACATGCGCAAGCGGGAAATCTACATGGGCGACACGGTGGTGCTGACCCAGGGCGAAAATGTGATTCGCGGCCAGAAGCTGGTGATGAATCTCGACACCGGCCAGACGGTTGTCGATGCCGGTGAGGCGGGGACAGGCGGCAGCCAGGGTGGCCGTGTCCGGTCCGTTTTCGTGCCGGCGGATGAAGACGAAGGGGCAGGCGGAAACTAGCCTGAAACAGGCAATCCGGCGGTGATTTCCATGCCCGATTGCTGCTATTCATGCCGGGAGAGGCAAAAATCATGCCTTTTTTGGTGCCAGACCAACATGGTTCACAGATTTTTAAGCGCGCAGGCTAACTAATGACCGGTATGAATGGGGAAACCACAGGCAATACAGCGACCATGACGGGGCCGGAGACATCCGGCGGTCCGCGGCTCGTTGCGGCTTCGTCGGGCCTTGTGGTTGAAGGCATCGGCAAGAGCTTCAACAAGCGCCCCGTGGTGCGTGGCGTCTCCATGAATGTGGAACGCGGCGAGGCTGTGGGCCTGCTTGGCCCCAACGGTGCCGGCAAGACAACCTGCTTCTACATGATTGCGGGCCTCATCGAGGCGGACTATGGCTCCGTTGAGCTGGACGGCGTCGACATCTCAAACCTGCCCATGTATCGCCGCGCGCGCATGGGCATCGGTTACCTGCCGCAGGAAGCATCGATCTTCCGTGGTCTGACGGTTGAAGAAAACATCCGTGCGGTTATCGAGCTTGTGGAAAGTGATCACGGCCGGCGTGAGAACATGCTGGACGAGTTGCTCGCGGAATTCTCCATTACACATCTGCGCCGCACGCCGTCGATTGCCCTGTCCGGTGGTGAGCGCCGACGCGTGGAAATCGCCCGCGCCATGGCCGCCCAGCCCAATTACATGCTGCTCGATGAGCCGTTCGCCGGCATTGACCCGATTGCAACAGGCGACATCCATGAGCTGGTCAGCCACCTGAAAGACCGTGGCATCGGTGTGCTGATCACCGACCATAATGTGCGTGAGACGCTGGAGCTGATCGACCGCGCATACATCATCCATGACGGGCGCCTTCTGCTTGAAGGTCTGCCCTCCGAGATTGTCGGCAACGAAGACGTGCGCCGCCTCTATCTCGGCGAGCGCTTCTCATTGTAGGCGGGGAAGCGGGGCGCGATGGCACTAGCACCACGTCTGGAAATGCGCCAGGGCCAGTCCCTGGTCATGACGCCCCAGCTGCAGCAGGCCATCAAGCTCCTGCAGCTTTCCAATATCGAACTTGCATCCTTCGTTGAGCAGGAGCTGGAGAAGAACCCGCTTCTGGATCGCGATGAGCGGGCCGAAATCCCCGACATGGCCGGAGAGAGTGCGGAGCGTGAACGCGCAGACGCGGCCAATACGGATGCGCGCAGCGACGGCACGCCGTCCGATGGGGCCACAGGCGACACGGGCGATAGCAGCCTGGCGGAGCCGGACCCCGCGCCGGTCTCGCTGGACGATGCCGCGCCCACAACCGAGATCGATTCCGGCTTTGAAGACATGTATCCGGAAGACGCGGGCTCGGATCGCTCCGGCACGGAAGCAGACACCACGCCGGCTGCGCTTGGCGGCTCAGACTGGTCATCGTCCGCAGGCGGATCAGGTGGTGGTGTGGGTGGTGACAGTGAGCTGGACCTGGAAGGCCGCCTCACCCGCGACCTCACGCTGCCGGAGCATCTGACCGAGCAGCTGGATGTGGCGATCTTTGATCCGGCCAAGCGGATGATCGGTCGGTTCCTGATCGATAGCATGGATGACGCCGGCTATCTGCGGTTTGACGATCTGGGAGACGGTGTTGACGGCCTTGATGACATTGCCGGGCGTCTGGGCACACCGCGCGCAGATGTTGAAGAGGTGCTCACCATCATGCAGGGCTTCGAGCCCACCGGTGTGATGGCCCGTTCTCTCAAGGAATGTATGGCGCTGCAACTGGCTGAGATGGATCGTCTTGATCCCGCCATGCAGTGCTTCTTGGACAACCTTGAACTTGTCGCCAAGCGTGATCTCGGCCAGCTGTGCAAACTGTGCGCGGTGGACGAGGAAGACATCCGCGACATGATTGCGGAAATTCGCGCACTGGACCCGCGCCCGGGTCTGATGTTCGGCGGCGAGACCGCAGCGCCGGTCGTGCCGGACGTGTTCGTCCGCGCTGCCCAGGGCGGCGGCTGGACGGTGGAACTCAACACCGAGACCCTTCCGCGCGTGCTGGTCAACCAGCAGTATTACGCGACAGTATCCGGCGCGACGCAGAAGAAGGACGACAAGCTCTATCTGTCGGACTGCCTGCAAAGCGCCAACTGGCTGGTCAAGAGCCTCGACCAGCGCGCCCGGACCATCCTGAAGGTCAGCCGCGAAATCGTGCGCCAGCAGGACGGGTTCTTTGCCCACGGCATTTCTCACCTTAAGCCGCTCAATCTCAAGACGATTGCTGACGCCATCGAGATGCATGAGTCGACGGTGAGTCGCGTCACATCCAACAAGTTCATGGCCACATCGCGCGGTGTGTTTGAGCTCAAATACTTCTTTACCTCGGCCATCTCGTCGACTGATGGCGGGGACGCCCACTCGGCCGAAGCCGTGCGTCATCGCATTCGCGAACTGGTGGACGCAGAGAGCCCGAGCAAGATCCTTTCGGACGACAAAATCGTCGAAATTCTCAAGGTCAGCGGCATCGATATCGCCCGGCGGACCGTGGCGAAATACCGCGAGGCCATGCATATACCCTCGTCTGTCGAACGCCGTCGGGCAAAACGCCTAAGCGCTTGACAAATAAGGGTAGTTTGCCCTGTTTTTGGCATGGGGTATTTGCGTCAAACCGCGTGTTGACACCCTAATAGGACCTCACTAGGGTCCGGCGCTCATAGGGAAAAGCGGCCCGTTGAGGAGCGTTTTTCCGGTCAAGGGCGGACAGCCGCCAGCGCGCTTGAACAGCCGCGCTTCTGCAACATGACTAACAGCATTGAGGCCCCATGCAGGTTCAGGTCACCGGCAAGCATATTGATGTGGGAGATGCATTGCGCACCCACGTGACGGAGCGTCTTGAGGCGGCAGCTGAGAAATATCTCGGTCGCGCCACGGATGCTCATGTGGTGTTTTCCAAAGAAGGACATGAGTTCCAGGCGGACTGCACCCTGCGTCTTGGCCATGGCGTCGTCCTGCAGAGCCAGGCCCGTGCCGGCGATATCTATGCGTCCTTTGACGGCACCGCGGACAAGATGGAAAAGCGCCTTCGCCGCCACAAGCGCCGGCTGAAGGACCACCATGCGGAAGGCCGCCAGGCGCCGGAAGAGATCGAACTTCCCGCTCGTGTCCTTGCAGGCGAGCCCGATGATGCCGATATCGATGATGTTGCGGATGGTGCGGCTGACGATCAGCCGATCATCATTGCGGAAACGACCAAGAAACTTCAGCGCCTGTCAGTCGGTGAAGCTGTGATGCGAATGGATCTGGCAGATGCCCCCTTCCTGCTGTTCAAGGCAGGGGATGATGACGCGGTGAACATGGTGTATCGCCGTGATGATGGAAACATTGGTTGGGTGGAACTGGGCAGCAAGGGCTGACCACCACGCGCCTTCCATTAAAATGAGCGGTGCCTGACATCAGGTAACGCCACGGGATTTTGATTTTTTGCATGCGGCTGCACGGATCAGGTGCCACCCATGCCATTCAGGGACGTGACATGGATCTTTCGGATCTTTTGGCAGCCGACCGCGTATTTGCCAGTCTCCATGCCGGCAGCAAGAAGCAGGTGCTTCAGGATCTCGCAACCCGTGCGGGCGAAGCCAGCGGGATTGACGTGCGTGTGATTTTTGAAGCGCTGATCGAGCGCGAGCGCCTGGGGTCGACAGGTGTGGGCCATGGTATTGCCATTCCCCATGCGCGGCTGGCGGACATGACCCAGCTCGAAGGCTTCTTCGCCCGCCTTGAAACGCCGATCGAGTTTGACGCAGTCGATGACGAGCCGGTGGATCTTGTCTTCCTGCTGCTGGTTCCGGAGGAATCAGGTGCGGATCACCTGAAGGCCCTTGCGCGTATCTCGCGCCTGCTGCGCAATGAAGGCGTGACGAATGAATTGCGCAACGCCAGCTCGGCGGAAGAAATCTTCCAGACACTGACACGTCCGGCGGAAAGCCACGCTGCCTAGGGCGCCCAAGGGATGCCACCACGGTTCCCTTGATTATGGCTTGAGCGGTTTGCCGCGCATGTCGAGTTCGCCGCGCAATATGCCGAAGACTTCCTGGATGCGTTTGTATTCGGTTTTCTCGGCCTTTGCTGTTGCAACCCGGTGGGCGAGCCCGCGCTTTTTTCCAGCCGTCTGCGCGTCCCAGAGTTCCCGCATGTGGTCGTCCGCCTGGAGCGCTGCCCCAAGCGCTGCGGGGATAGTGACAGCATCCTGATCTGCTATCCCGAAGCGAACGGTCACTTCATCTCCAACGCCGGCATCTAAGGCTTTGAGCAGTTTCTTTGACAGCAGGATGTACCAGTCGCCGCGCACAGGTGTCAGCGAGGCATCGAACGGAACATCGTCAATTTCCCCTTGGATTCGAAGACGAGGGTACTGCTTGAGGGGTAGAGTATCGATCAACTCAGGCGTGACATACACCACTGTGTAGGCATACTTGTCGCTGCCGACATCATGGTATGCGACAGACGCTTCAAACTTGTAAGGGTAGTAGTCCAAAGCGCCCCGCCACGTTTGTTCGTCTCGCGGAAGATTCGTCTAGTGAACGCTGACCGGATCGAGATCGTACTGGCGGGCGCCGGCGAAAGCCGCGTCACGATCATCAACAATGGCCATGCGTGTCCCGTCAGCCGCATGCACCGCGAAGAAGCGGGCATCAGTCGGGATGTCGGTTTCATCCCCGATAACTTCGCGCACGGCATCAGGGCCCACTTCACGGACATAGACGATCTTGGGCGCGCCGAAGGCGGCAAAATCCTGAGCGTTCATGCGGCCCGGAGGATTGGGTGAAAAAGCTTCATTATTCATAGCGTGTACTCCTTACTCCTGCCTCTATCTAGACGGCAGTCTCCTTGGGCACAGGAATTTCCTCGGCGTCGACTTCCTTTGCATCGCGAGCCCGGTTGTCCTCTGCAGACGCGCCGATTTCGATGCGCCGTGCGGTCTGGCTTGGCTCCGGCTTCACAAGGTCGATGCTCAACAGGCCGTTCTCAAGGTCGGCCGTTTCCACATCAAGCCCGTCTGCCAGGACGAAGACCCTCACAAACTGCCGCGCAGCGATGCCGCGGTGCAGAAAGGCGCGATCGTCATCATCGGCTTGTTTGCCCTTGATGATGAGTTCGTTTCCTTCAACGGTCACAGACAGCTCATCGCGGGTGAAGCCGGCAACAGCCAGCGTGATGCGAAAGCGGTGGACGCCACCAACTTCGCTGTCAGCTTCACCCTGTTCAGGGCTCGTCTGTTCAATGTTGAAAGGCGGATAGCCGTCATTCGACAGCCGCCCGACCCGGTCCAGAAGCTGCTCAAGCCCGTCAAAGCCCAGCAGCAGCGGATGGGTAAATGGGGTAACCCGTGCCATATACTAAAGCCCTCATACAAAAGCGGCTTTTTCTCTCGGGCTGGTGCGGTTTTTGACCGGCAGCCAACCCATCCGGCCCCAGTATGGGCACCGAACGCTTAATAAATGGGGCTCAAGGAGCTGAAGATCAAGATGCGCAAACCCAATTGCGGAGTGCGGAATTCCTTTGGAGAAACGCAATCTCTGCCATAAGGTTCTAAAAATGAACGGACAAATGGGAGCGCACGGACATGGCCAGGGCAGCTGATAGTGAATGGATGAGCACGGCGTGTAATCTCTGCTACGCCAATTGTGGCATCCAAGTGCAGGTAGGGGGTGAGGGCAACCGTCATATCACTCGCGTGAAGGGCGACAAGAACCACCCGGCATCGCGCGGCTATACCTGCAACAAGGCTCTGCAGATCGACTATTACGTCAACGGCAAGGACCGGCTGACCGCACCCCTGCGCCGCCGCGAAGACGGTACCTTCGAGGAGATCGACTGGGACACGGCGATCTCGGAAGTTGCCTCCAAGATGGCTGCGATCCGTGACGAGCATGGCGGCGACAAGATCTTCCGCTATGGCGGCGGTGGGCAGGGCAACCATCTGGGTGGTGCCTATTTCTCCAGTGTCCGCTCAGCGCTCGGCATGAAGTATCACACCAATGCCCTGGCGCAGGAAAAGACCGGCATGGCCTGGATCATGGGCCGTATGTACGGCGCCAATGTGCATGGTGAGGTGCATGACGCGCAGGCGGTGATGATCATTGGCAAGAATCCCTGGCAGTCCAATGGCTACCAGCGTGCCCGCGTGATGATCCGCCAGATCGCGAAGGATGAGAACCGGTCGCTCATCGTCATTGATCCGCGCCGTTCCGAGACCGCCGAATTCGCCGACTATCATTTGGCCGTGAAGCCTGGTCGCAACGCCTGGTGTCTGTCGGCCATGGTGGCGCATGTCGTTCAGCAAGACCTTATACCGCATGAGTAGCACGACGCA
>JANQMQ010000057.1 GCA_028279995.1 Candidatus Phaeomarinibacter sp.
CGGTCACCCTTGCGTGAACAGCACCTGACGCCGCCGGTGAATCTTGTCCTGCATGACATGCGGTCCTTTCCGTTAACTCAATGCCATGCATGCTTTTACCTGCGGAGCGCCTGCGGGTATCATTGGGCTATGAGCATTGGCAGCAATCCATTTGAGCGACAGCCGGGCGGTTTGGGACTGACCGGCTCCCTGCAGGGCCGGTTTCTCATTGCTATGCCGTCCATGGAAGATGGGCGGTTTGCCCGAACCGTCATTTACATGTGCTCCCACGGGGCCGATGGCGCGATGGGGCTGGTTATCAACAAGCCCGCCAACCACATCACATTCGACGAAGTGCTGGACCAGCTTTCCATCGACAGACAGCCATCGGGTTCCGGGCCGGTGCCGATCCATGTGGGCGGCCCTGTCGAGTCAGGTCGCGGGTTCGTACTGCACTCACCTGAATATGACGGCACCAGTTCCACCATCACTGTGGGAGAAGGTGTCAGGCTTACAGCGACAACCGATGTGCTCAAGGCCATTGCGGACGGGGACGGCCCGCATGAGAAGCTGCTGGCCCTTGGCTATGCGGGATGGGAAGCCGGGCAGCTTGAGGCCGAGATAAAAGCCAATGGCTGGCTCGTCTGCGACGCGGAGCCTGCGATAGTGTTCGAGCCGGATACAGGAAAGAAATGGGGGCAGGCGCTGGCCATCCTTGGGGTGGACCCTTCCCTGCTGTCCGGCGAGGCAGGCCACGCCTAGCCTTCAATCAGCTTCGCGACACCGGTTCAGTCTGTGTGCCTTGCAATGAAGTCGTGGGTCTCGTCCGCGTCCATCGGCTGGCCGAAGAGATAGCCCTGGCCATATGTACATCCGAGTGACTGCAGGGCTGCGCGGGCGGCATCGTCCTCCACACCCTCGGCAACCACATCGAGTTTGAGGTCACCTGCAAGCGTCAGGACGGAACGGACAATCGCGTCCTGATCTCCGTCGGTGCCCATGGCCTGCACGAAGCTCTTGTCGATCTTCACCACATCGAACGGGAACTGCTGGAGATAGCTCAAGGATGAATAGCCGGTGCCAAAGTCATCAAGCGCCAGCTTGACGCCAGTCTGTTTGAGCGCGGCGAGAATGTCCGCTGCCCGTTCGGGATCATCCATCACCAGTGACTCGGTGACTTCAAGACGTAGTGATGTTGCGGGAATGGCAGATGTCTGCAGCAGGTTCGAGACAGACGCCGGCAGGTCATGTAGGAGCTGGCGGCTTGACACATTGACGCTGGAGAACAGCGGCGGCTGCTGTGGAAAGTCGGTCTGCCATTGGGCGAGGTCATGTACCGCGCGATCGAGCACAAAGGCACCAAGTTCCACAATGAGCCCGGTCCGTTCTGCAAGCGGCACGAATTCATCCGGTGATATGAGGCCACGTTCGGGGTGCCGCCACCGGATCAATGCCTCAAACCCCGCCAGCCGGCCGGATGAAAGATCGACTATCGGCTGGTAGACGAGATGAATTTCTCCACGCTCCAGCGCCCGGCGCAGGCCGCTTTCTGTCGCCAGTTCATCGTCGGCGGGCTTCATGTCGGGACGGTACTGCACCACGTCATTGCCACCGCCACGCTTAGCCAGCCGCAGGGCGAGATCCGCCTCCCCAAGCAACGTCTCGCCACGATCATGGTGTGGCTCGCGGATGGTGAAACCGACACTGGCTGTCGGGAAGATTTCGCGGCCGGACACTTCAAGCGGCTGGGACAGGGCCTCACGAACCAGCTGGGCGATCTCGGCCGGGCCGGTTTCGTCTGACCATCCGGCCACCAGCATGGCAAAGGTATCACCATCGATGCGGGCCAGCGTGTCTTCCGGCGCAATCAGGGCGCGCAGGCGTTGCGCCAGGGCAGACAGCACGGTGTCCGCCGCAGCATGGCCGAGACTTTCATTGACCGACTTGAAGCGGTCCAGATCTGCCAGCACCAGGGCGATACGTTCGTGGCTGCCCTGGGCGCGAAGACAGGCGCGATGGAGCCGGTCGGTAAACAGAGGACGGTTTGCAAGGCCCGTCAGCGGGTCGTGCAGCGTTTCGCGTACCAGGCCAGCCTGTTCTTCGCGGCGCTGGGTGATGTCCTTGACGGTGCCGATGCATCTGCGCGCCACGCCGGTATCACCTGCGAAACAGGTGGCACACAGTTCCAGCCACCTGCTGCCCTGGGCGGGCTCAGCATGGGTCAGGCGCATCTCAAGCGTGAAAGTGGCGTTGCCGCGCTCGACGTTCTCGTCCAGCACCTGCGATACGGTGCGCCGGTCATCCCGGTCGACGCGGGCCATCCAGGTTTCAAGCCGTCCACATAGGGAGCCGGGCACGAGGCCAAGATGCGCCTCGAGGGAGGGGTCCACATAGAGCGTGCCTGTCGTCACATCCAGATCCCAGACCGCCTCACTTGCGCCTGCCAGCGCCAGGGCGTTGCGTTGCTCGGCCCGGATTGCGGTGGCGTCCGGCAGTCCTGGATCAGTGCCACGACCGATCGCCATCATGTCGCTGCGCCGCTCCTGCACTCCGGAGCCTTGGGCACGACCAAGCGCCATTGAGCGGCGAGCGGCAGCCTGCACGGCACCAATCGTGGCTGGTCCGGCCAGTGTGTAGGCAACGATCAGGATGCCGAGGATTCCAAGTGCATGGATGATCATTTCCACAGAAGGGCTGCGCGGCAGCCACCCCTGGGCGGCAAGTG
>JANQMQ010000102.1 GCA_028279995.1 Candidatus Phaeomarinibacter sp.
GCTGACCGCATCGGTGAGATGTCCTGTAACCGCGCCATTGGCGGGATCGGTAAGGGCCATCTGGTCCGTGAGATTGATGCCCTGGACGGGCTGATGGGGCGGGTGGCTGACAAGGGTGGCATTCAGTTCCGGATGCTGAACCGGCGCAAGGGTCCTGCTGTCCGTGGTCCCCGGGCGCAGGCGGACAGGGCCCTTTACCGAAATGCCATGCAGGAGGCGATCGGCGCGGTCAGCAATCTCAGTGTGGTAGAGGCCCCGGTTGAGGACCTCATCGTCGACGAGCGCACCGTATCCGGGGTTGTTCTGGATGATGGCCGCAAGCTGCATGCGGCGGCGGTTGTTCTAACGACAGGCACCTTCCTGCGCGGCATCATTCATATCGGGCAGGCGAAGTCTGCTGGTGGCCGTATCGGCGATGCGCCGGCCATCGGGTTGGCCGAAACGCTGGACCGCTTTGAGCTCAATCTGGGCCGACTCAAGACTGGCACCCCACCGCGCCTGGATGGCCGGACAATCAAGTGGGATTCGCTTCCGGAACAAAAGGGTGATGTGCCGCCGGAGCCGTTTTCCTCCCTGACGACTGAGATCACACAGCCCCAGGTCAGCTGTTATGTGACCGGCACGACAGAAGTCACGCACGAGATCATTCGCGGCAACCTTGACCGGGCGCCGCTCTATTCTGGTCAGATTGAGGGAACGGGCCCGCGCTATTGTCCGTCGGTGGAAGACAAAGTGGTCCGCTTTGCGGAAAAGGATCGCCACCAGATTTTTCTGGAGCCGGAAGGTCTGGATGACCACACGGTCTATCCCAACGGCATCTCGACTTCGCTGCCGGAAGACGTCCAGCTGGCGATGCTTGCGACCATTCCGGGCCTTGAGGACGCGCGGATGATCCAGCCCGGATATGCGATTGAATACGACTACGTGGACCCGCGTGAACTTTCCGCAGGATTGGCTGTCAAATCCGTACCCGGTCTTTTTCTGGCAGGGCAGATCAACGGCACTACGGGCTATGAAGAGGCCGCAGCGCAGGGCCTTGTGGCAGGCCTCAATGCGGCGCGTTTGGCAGGGGGCGGTGAGGCCGTCTCCTTCGAGCGGTCGGGGTCCTATATCGGCGGCATGATTGATGATCTGGTGACCCGTGGGGTGAGTGAGCCCTATCGGATGTTTACCAGCCGGGCGGAATATCGTTTGAGCCTGCGGGCAGACAATGCGGATCAGCGGCTTACGGAGTTGGGCCAGCAGATTGGTTGCGTTGGGGCGGAGCGGTCAGAGCATTTCGCCGCCAAGCGGTCAGCGCTTGATGCCACGCGGGCGCGACTGGACGCGCTGACCATGATCCCGCGGGAGGCGGCGGAGCATGGACTGAAGATCAATCAGGATGGCGTGCGCCGCACCGCCTTTGAGATGTTGCGCTACAAGGAAGTGGATATGGCGTGGCTGGCAAAGGTCTGGCCGGAGCTTCAGGGTATTGAGCCTGAAGTTGCCACCCAGATGGAGATAGAAGGGGGCTATGCAGTCTATCTCGAGCGGCAGGCATCCGACATCAAGGCGTTTGAACGCGATGAGAATGTGCGGCTGCCTGAAGGCCTCGACTACACGCAGGTGGCCGGGCTTTCCATCGAATGCCAGCAACGGCTGGGGCGGGTGCAGCCTGCCACGCTGGGCCAGGCGGCCCGTGTGGAAGGGGTGACGGCTGCAGGCATCACCGCACTGCTCATGCATTTGCGGTCGCGGGCTGCGGGTGTGGCGGCGGAATAATCCCCCAGCGCGGCATTTCCTGTGGATAAAGGTCTGCAAGTGACTGACGTAGAATCCCTTTCCGGCCTGGGTGCTGTTTCACGTGAAACACGCGCACGGCTGGAGACCTATCAGGCCCTGCTGGTCAAATGGCAGAAGTCCATCAACCTTGTGGCGCCGTCGACATTAGAGGATGCGTGGGAGCGGCACTTTGCCGACTCCGCCCAGCTGCTCGTCCATGCACCTGCTAAGATCAAGCTGTGGCTCGACGTGGGCAGCGGGGCGGGCTTCCCCGGTCTGGTGATGGGCATCCTGCTGATGGAAACCCATCCGGGTTCGGAGGTTGTTCTGATCGAGAGCGACACCCGCAAATGTGCATTCCTGCAGACCGTGATTGCCCAGACGAAAGCCCCCGTGCGGGTGCTGCCGATGCGGGTTGAAAAGGCGGCGGAGGATGTTGTCGGGAAGGTGGGGAGCACACCCGATGTCATCTCTGCGCGGGCGGTAGCGCCGCTGTCGAAACTGCTCGAAATGATTGCGCCCTTTTGGTCACAGGATTGCGTTGGTCTCTTTATGAAGGGGCGAGATGTAGTGTTTGAATTGACCGAAGCCTCAAAATGTTGGACGATTAAAGCCTCACAAGCCCCGAGTATTACCGCCGGGGATGGGGTCATACTCAAGCTGGAGGAGCTTGCCCGTGTCCGCGCCCAAACAGCCCGCTGACTCTCAATCAGCCTCTCATTCAGAGGCCGGCGCACAGCCGTCCGACACTGCACCGATCGACCTGTCCGCCATCCGTGCTGCCGTCCAGCCGGGTGAACCCCGGGTGCTCGTTCTGGCCAACCAGAAGGGCGGCGTCGGCAAGACCACAACGGCCATCAATCTGGGCACTGCTCTTGCCGCTGTCGGCGAGCGGGTGCTGGTTGTCGATCTCGATCCCCAGGGCAACGCGTCGACCGGGCTGGGCGTGGATCGCAACAGTCGCCCGGTCACAGCTTATGAGGTGCTGATCGGCGAGGCGGACATCAAGGACGCCACCATCGAAACGACCGTTCCGGGTCTGTCACTGGTAGCCTCTTCCATGGACCTGTTGGGTGCCGAACTCGAGCTGGCTGATTTTGACCGCCGCTCCCATCGTCTGTACGACGCACTTCATGCTTTCACCTCATCTGAAGCAGGCCGCGCATATTCTTATGTTCTTGTGGACTGCCCGCCGTCGCTCAATCTGCTGACCATCAATGCCATGGTTGCTGCGGACGCCATATTGGTGCCGCTTCAGTGTGAGTTCTTTGCGCTGGAAGGTCTGAGCCAGCTGCTCCACACGGTTGAGCGGGTGCGTGCAAGCCTCAATCCTGATCTTGAGATCCAGGGCATCGTGCTCACCATGTTCGACAAGCGGAACAATCTGTCGGATCAGGTGGCCGCTGACGTGCGCGAATACATGGGCGACAAGGTGTATCGCACGGTGATCCCGCGCAATGTGCGCATCTCCGAGGCGCCGAGTTTCGGTAAGCCGGCTCTTGTCTATGACTACAAGTGCGCCGGCTCGAAAGCCTATATGAAGCTCGCCTCAGAGCTCATTCAGCGCGAGCGCGACATCAAGCACGCGGCGGCCTGAAAGGGTGATGCCCAAGGGCATTCGACGCAGGACACATAAGCACGCGAGCGGCAAAGTAGGGCCGGGTCATACCCGTTGCCCCGGCCGTCATCGTAACCAGTAAGGGACAAGAAAAATGGCGGCAGACGAAGGAAAACGGCGTGGACTCGGGCGGGGCTTGGCGGCTCTCATTGGTGATGACGCACCTGCTGCAAAGGGGTCCGGTCAGCCCGCGGCGACGATCAGCCCAAACACGGTTCCGATCGAGTTTCTGAAGGCCAATCCCTATCAGCCGCGCCGTGATTTCACGAAGCAGGATCTTGCCGACCTGACGGCTTCCGTTGCCGAGAAGGGCGTCCTGCAGCCGATCGTGGTCCGGCCTGTTTCCGGTGCAACAAATTCATTCGAGATTGTCGCCGGTGAGCGCCGCTGGCGCGCGGCCCAGGCCGCCAAGCTCGACCGTGTGCCGGTGGTCGTTCGCGATCTCAGCGACGCCGAGACCCTCGAAATCGCGATCATTGAAAATGTGCAGCGCGCGGATCTCAACCCAATCGAAGAAGCAGATGGCTATGACCGTCTGATGGAAGAGTTCAGCTATACCCAGGCGGATGTCTCCAAGCTCATCGGCAAGAGTCGCAGCCATGTTGCCAATACTTTGCGGCTCCGTTCACTGCCCAAGAAGGTTCGTGCCTTTGTCGCGGCCGGTGATCTGAGTGCCGGCCATGCCCGCGCGATCATGGGCCATGATGATGCGGTGGCGCTCGCCAAGCAGATCGTTGCCGACGGGCTGTCCGTTCGTGAGGCCGAGGCACTGGGCAAGAAGCCGTTCAAGGCTACCAAGGCCAAAAAGGCCAAGATTTCCGGCGAAAAAGATGCCGATACCAAATCTCTGGAACGCAACATCGCGGATTCCCTAGGCCTTGCGGTGTCGATTGATCACAAGGGCGACGCCGGTGGCAAGGTGTCGATCAACTACAAGACCCTTGAGCAGCTCGACGAGATCTGCCGGCGTCTGGCCAACGGCAAGATCTAAGATCGGCTCTCAACTGACAATCTAGTTGCTGCTTTTCAGGGCCGCCGATGCACTCAGCCTCGGCGGCCTGCTGCTGCTGCGCGGGCAATGCTCATCATCGCGCGGGCCACGACCGGCTCTGTCAGCGTGCCGGCGCCCCGGCATTGCGCTTCTGTATCCGCCAACATCGTCAATGCGCCATCAAGACGACGCCGGGACCACACCGCGCATTGCCGGCGCATCGCGGGCTGCCGCGAAAAATGTATGGGCGGGCGCAGCGACCGCAGGATCTCATCCAGTCTGCCGCCACGCTCGACGCGGCCGAGGACCAGATGCAGGCGCTGCAGATGCATCGTCAGTGTACGGATCATGCGCTCCGGCGCCACGCCGCCTTCCACCAGTTTTGCGAAACTTGTGTCAAAGGCCTGCATGTCACCGCTGGCTGCGGCGTCCACGGCATCGTCAAGCCCGCGTGCATCCGCCCCGCCCACACTGGCGTCAATATCCTCAAGGGTGACAGGGCTTTCGCCGCCCTTGTAGAGAATGAGTTTCTCGATCTCATTGCGTGACAGCTGCCGGTCGGCCCCCAGCTGCGACACCAGCGTTGTGAGCACGGTATGGTCAGCCTCGAGGCCGGCGTCCTTCAACATGGTCTGCGCCAGCCGCTCAAGGTTCTCCGCCGTATCCGCATAGCAGGGCAGGGCGGCCGCTTCTTTTGACGACTCCGCCAGCTTGCGCAGGGCCGATCGCGGGGTGAGTTCTCCCGCTTCCAGGATGACAAACCCGTCGCCGGGTTGATCGAGGTAACCTGAGAGCGACTTTGCAGCAGCCTCACCCGCGTCCCGCACACGCACGACGCGCCGACCGCCAAACATGGCAACGGCTCCCGCCTCATCCGCCAGCCGGGCCGGGTCGCCCTTCAATGCCTGCTCTTCAAGATCAGCAACGCTGAAAGGATCATCCGGTGTATCTGTCAGCGCATTCAGGAGTACTTTTGCGCGCTCACGGACCAGGCCCAGATCCGGACCATAGATCAGGGCGGCCCGGACGGTTTCCGGTGGCTTCTTGATGAAGCGCTCGATCTCTGAGGCTTTCAGCTTCACCGGATGTCAGGCCTTTGCTTGTCGATAGTGCTGCTCATTCACCGGGCTGAACGGCCACAGGTGCTGGAAACCGTGGCGCATCGCCATCAGCTTCGGTCTCCTGTGGTACAGGCGGTGAAAGCGGAATCTCTTCCGGCTCTGGCGGCCGCGTGGTATCCACCGGGGTGGATGCAATTTTTGCTGCTTCCGCAATTGCTGCCTTGCGGCGTGCTTCGGGAGATGCCAGCCGTGCCAACGCGATGCCCAAACGCTGCACCATCACATCCGCAACAGCTTCTGCCGCTCGCTCTTCCGCGTCACGCTGGGCAATGACATTGGCATATTCTGACTCGAGCCGATTGAGTGACGCCGTGCGGCTGACTGATGACGTGTACACCGGATCGCCGGTCGCGACTTCAATGAGCTTGTACGATGCGGTCAGCTTGTAGTTCCGCCGAAGCACGGTTGAGTCTTCCTGCACCAGAAGATCCGTCAGGCTGTCGCTGATTGTTACATTGAGGGTGTACGCGGGAAACTCTGGCTGGCCGCGCGGCGTCAACCGGCTGATCAGGCCGTTGCGCAGCTGCTGGCCAACGCGCTCCTCGCCGATCTGAGAAATCGCGATCGAGGTGCTGCCGATACGCGCAGACGTGCCTTCGCTGCTAGTGCCATAAAGAGGGCGAAAGCTGCAGGCTGCGAGCATAACCAGTACGCCCATTCCAACAGCTACTGCCCTAATGATCGCACGTACTCCACCCATGTTCACTCCGCTTGTCTTCAGCCCGCCTGATTTGCTCCGGATGCTGGCTAGGCGACGATATTGACGATACGACCCGGCACAACGATGACCTTGCGCACTTGTTTGCCATCCAGCGCCTTCGCGACCTTGTCCAAAGCCAAAGCCGATTTCTCGATAGTAGGCTGATCGGCATCGCGCGCAACTGTCAGCTCGTCGCGGCGCTTGCCGTTGACCTGCACCGCGAGCGTGACGCTGTCTTCCACAAGAAGCGTCTCGTCTGTTGTGGGCCAGGCCAGATCGACAACCATGCTTTCATGGCCCAGGACGGACCAGGCTTCCTCGGCAAGATGCGGGATCATTGGAGCCGACAGCTGGATCAGTGCTTCACTGGCCTCACGCGCGGCGAATCCATCGCCCGCGTTTCCTGTCTCGGCCTTGAAGCCGGACAGCGCATTCACCAACTCGTACAATCGCGCGACCGAACTGTTGAAACGGAACGTCTCAATTCCCTCGGTCACGCCCTGAATCGCCTTGTGTGTTTCCTTGCGTAACTTGAGTGCTGCGTCGGACAGGTCACCCGGCACAGAGGTGCCCGGGGCAGGCATCACGTCGAGGTTGGCTGTCACAGCCCGCCACAGGCGCTGGGTAAACCGCCATGCGCCTTCGACACCGGCTTCGGTCCATTCAACGTCACGTTCCGGCGGACTGTCGGACAGCATGAAAAAGCGGGCGGTGTCGGCACCGTACTCTTCGATGATATCTGTTGGGTCGATCGTGTTCTTCTTTGATTTGGACATCTTCTCGACACTGCCGACGGTCACGGCACCACTGCCGTCGCGGGTCCTGGCCACGCGCTTGCCGTCAACAGTTTCGAAGGTGATGTCGGCCGGGGAGAGCCACGCTCCGTCTTCAGACTTATAGGTCTCGTGATTGACCATCCCCTGGGTGAACAGGCCGGCAAACGGTTCCTCCAGATCAACATGTCCGGTCTTC
>JANQMQ010000121.1 GCA_028279995.1 Candidatus Phaeomarinibacter sp.
GATCCAGATACCAAACCCATCACCAATCGAGTGTCCTGAAAATCAGAACATGAAGTGTGGTTGAGCCAGATCTCTCACTGTGGCAACGCTTCCGCTCACTCCATCATCTCGTCATCATCCGATAACTCTGCTTTCATCATACCGCGGCGATGTAGCATTCGGAGCAAGTGATCAGACGAGGTTGCCTTCTCCAACAGATCCAGCGTGTCCTTGTGTAAGGAAACAGCAGGATAAAAACGGCCACAACTGGAGAGCGACGACGCGAGGCTAATGAGTTGAGTGAATGCCATAAGCAACGCCAGGAGATAGGCGAAGTGTTGAGACCAATCGGCGGAGTCGAGCGCGCCACTATAACTGCCGTAAACCAAAAAGCCTCCGGATACGAGCAAGGCTATGGCAGCGGTCGTGAATTTGGCTTGTTCAACGAGATAAATACGCCGGGTCATCGCTTCAACTCTATCCACGAACGGGGAAGCCCGGCGAGACGGGTCGTTGGATATCAATACGTTCTCTAGCTGAAACGTCCGGGACAGTCGCTGTTCCAAGTCCTTCACCGCTTCCTGTCCCAGTTCTGCGGCGCGTCTTGCGCTCTGAGAGGCACCGCGGGCAAACAGCATGAGTGTAAATATGCCGGATGGGACGGCCACGACGAAGAGGATGAAGGTTAAATCAGGATTGAGGATAACGGCAATTCCGGCGAAGACAGTGAAGCGCAACGCTGGCGCAATACCGCCCGCAACGACCCGTGTAAAGGCGCCAAGGCGTTGTGACTGGCGCAATGCCGCCATGACAGGCACTTCTCTGACAGATGCCTCGTCGATCTTGCCTTGGGACATGATACGTGCGACAGCTTTAAAGAGTGTGTCGACGGCGTGTACTTGGTAACGCTGCCATAGTCTGAGTACTTCGCGTCCTTGTATGAAGGTGAGGACGGCCGACAGCACAAGCGCAAGGATGATCAAGCCAGCGACTGCGGGGGCGAGTTGACTCGGTGCCAGCGGTATTCCCAGCAGGGGAATAGTAACCGAAGCTTCGGCTGACATAGACGTTACGCGGTGGAGACCGCCGAGCGCTAAACCCTGCAGGCCTGCGGCGGCAAAACCTACCAGAGTAATCATGCTCAGACGCCATCGGTAACGCACCACAAAGTCGCGGAAAAACCAGCGTGCCGTGCGGTAGGCCGGCGTCTTGTGGGAATTCAGCGCCTGCGTAAACCATGTCTTCATGGAGGCGTTCTTGCTTAAAGTCACCATCTTGGAACGCATGAAGCTGTTGACCGCGCAGAACCGGTAGCCGCATCAGCCATAAAATTCACCCACCCGTACTTGCCGGTCTGGGAAACGTCCGCATTGTCACAGTTGAAGGCACATCAACAGGATAGTTGCCTGGATGGGTCAGGAATCTCAAAAAACTACGGGGAGGCAAGGCCTTGTAAGCGCGGGGATCGGTCAGAGCGAAGCCGTTGCCAAGCTTGATCGGTTTAACAACGCCGCCAACGTCGGAAATGGAACAATCGTGAGACGCCTGCTGCGCGAGGTCGAGTCTAATACTGGTGTCAAAGAGGAGTATACCAAGAGCCGTGATATCTGTCGCAATCTCGGGCGTATCGCGGTTGTTGGGGAGACGCTTCCCGCGACCGTAGCCATGCGCAGTCGCTATCCGAAAATCCACCCCTGCGTCCCGATAGTCTTGGACCTGCTGATGCAGATATGCCCGAATTTTATCAAGGTCTTCCGGCTCTCCCAGCACTTCAGGTGCATTCAGTGGGTAAAAGCGTTCGCAGGCGTTGACGTGCAGTCCGATATAGGCGAGCGGGTTGATCGATGTGACGCTCTTGATCAGATCCGTCACGACCTCACTATCGCTCCTGCGATCAAGCAGCAGATTGAGTTTTTGCGACCATCCGCGATAGCGACGATAGCGCGGGTCATCGAGTGGCAGGAAATTGTATGCGGCCACCAAACCCCGCTCATCTTCTATCTCCGCTGTGCGCTTGACGCTCTTAACGCACCAGGGTTTGCGCAGAAGATCGATATCGTGCTGAAGCACGACATTCGGGCGATCCGAGACGATGCGCCGGGCCAGCAGGTCTTCCTCTGAAAGGAAGTGCACGCCGGCTTCTATCATGGCATCGACTATGTTGGCATAGGTATTCGGCGCCGAGTCATAGCCATGATTCCGCATGAATTCGCAGAAGAATGCTGATTTACGGTACCACTTGACCTCACGCTTCTTGAGCTGCTGCGCCCATTCGCCGACGACCCCCTTACGTCTTGCGTCAGATCGATCTTCGACGTTGGCACGTTTGGTTTGAGCGGTGAAATTGTTTTTGGCGTAAACCTCAGTCAGAGTTTCGTCACGTGCGCTTACGCCAATAAAGCTGAAGATCCGTTGGCTGGTCTCAAAGAAATTCTGATGCAGGTCCTCGTAACGCACCAACATTACGTTTGGCAGTCCTTCGGCGTCTTGCCAGCCAGTGTAGTACTGTTGGGTCTTGGACATGCATCCCTTGACCGTACTGTTTGCCCCCCCCATCCAAGCCATCGTTCCGCGTTGATGAGACACAAGCACATCGCGTGGGTCGCGAATAATGAAGATGAACCGGGATTCCGGAAATGCGCGCGCCGCTACACCCAGATAGGGCGCATTTGCAGGTGCCTTGTTGACTATGAACGGAATTGATTCGCTAATTTCAGTGGTCTCCCGCTCGAAATAATCACGAATCTCGTCAGGATCCTTTATATCCCGGAACACGACACGCTCGTCCGGTAAAACAGCGATATCCGGATGTGAGCCTATGCAATCGCGCAACCAGGAGGTGCCTCCGCGTGCAAAGCCGGTAACGAAGACCATTCTCCGCATCACGGAATCGGCATTCAAAGAACTCATCTCAGATACTGGGGTAGCACTATTCACAAACCTAAATCCTTAGCCCTACAACACTTCGAACTATCTTGAACCATATCCAGTGCTGCCAGCGAACAGCCAAGTCAGCTGTATTTGGTCAAGCAGACTGCTTTGCGCCTGGTTGGAACATTGAATGGGACATTAGCTCGGAAGCACGGCCAAAGCCAGAACACTTGTTGCCATGAATTCGATCAAAAACGACAGCTTCCCGCTGTCGAAAACTGGGGCCAAAGGCGGGAAGAGCATCTGTCCG
>JANQMQ010000217.1 GCA_028279995.1 Candidatus Phaeomarinibacter sp.
TTCGTCACGATCTTCCAGCGCCTCGCCGACAATCTGGTCAGCAGTCTGCGGCCCATAGGCCCAGGCGCTGTCAAAGAAGGTGACACCAAGTTCCGCGGCCCGTTGCAGCAGGTCGATGCCCTGTGCCCAGTCGGCATAAGGCCCGAAATTGCCGGGCTGTCCGGTCAGCCGCATGGCACCGAAGCCGAGCCGGTTCACCTGCGTATCGCCACCGATCATGAAGGTCTGCTGTGTTGCGTCTTTATGTGCGGTCATCGTCCTGTCTCCTGATGCACCCGGCGTGATTGCCGCGGTGTGGAAACAAGGTGACGTCGCACGCACTCAACCGGTAGACGGTTTAATAGTATGATTGCTATACGCAATACGTATGAGCAAAAGTATCGACCGTCTCACGCTGCTGGAAACCTTTGCGCGCATTGCAGAGCGGGGCTCCATCAGTGCGGCCGCCCGGGATCTCGGCATGTCACAGGCGTCTGCCAGCCGGCAGCTCAAGGAGCTTGAGGTCCGATTGGGCACCCATCTTGTGCGCCGAACAACCCACAGCCTGCTGCTGACTCAGGCCGGTGAGGCGTGTTTGGTGGACGCCAGCAATTTGCTGCAGTCCTGGGATGCCATGCTGGAACGCCATGCGGGCGACCCGTCAGTATTGACGGGAAAGCTCAAGGTCGTTGCCCCGGTGGCGCTTGGCCAACGTCACCTCACTAGTGCTCTTGTCGAGTTTCACGATACCCATCCCGGTGTCTCGGTGACCTGGCATCTTCAGGATGACACTTTCAACTTTATCGAAAGCGGATGCGATCTCTGGCTGAAGATCGGCAATGTCCCTGATGACCGTCTGATTGCCCGCGCCATAGGGACGGTAGAACGCCTTGTGGTTGCCGCACCTGATCTTGTATCGGGCACGCTGACGCCCAAGGCAATTGCAACATGTCCGTGGATCGCACTGTCGCCTTTTGAGGCTGACCGCGTTCCGCTCAGGAACACCCGCGGTCGGGAAACCATCATCGACACGCGCCCGACACTGACCACAAACAACCTCTTCGCCGCCTACGAGGCTGCGAAGAAGGGGACAGGGTTTGCTGTCATGCCGAGGTGGTTTGTAGAGGAAGACCTGAATACAGGCGCCCTTGTCGACGCCCTACCCGGTTGGCGGGCAGAGCCGCTCACGCTCCGGGTCGCTTACCTGCCCCATGACCGGCAAAGTCTCCGGCTACAGGTGATGATTGAACACATGGAAGCCTCAATAGCGAAAATCACAGGAATTCTGCCGGTTTGAGCGCTGGAAGTGGGGTGCGGTGCTAGCCAGGAAACAATGCTCCTGAGCATCAACATCTGGCGTTGTCAGCCCGCTTGACCGGGGCAGGGCGCGCGGGTATAACGCCGCCTCTTAAATTCCTTATGTTCAAGCGCTGTTTGGGCTTGCCTCCGGCAATCGGTCGGACCGGGCGCATACGAGCAGCTGACAAGAAATGGTTTGAAGCCCGATGGCTAACACAAGTTCTGCAAAGAAGATGGTCCGCAAGATCGCGCGCCGCACCGAAGTAAACCGCGCGCGCACGAGCCGCATGCGCACATTCATCCGTAAGGTTGAAGAAGCAATCGCCAGCGGTGATCAGGCTGCCTCAAAAGAGGCGCTGCAGGTTGCAGAGTCTGAAATCATGCGCGCATCCAACCGCGGCATCCTCCACAAGAACACAGCATCCCGGAAGGTGTCCCGCCTCTCAAGCCGCATCAAGGCGCTCGGCCAAGCATAACCCGGCTGAAAAAATCGACAGCAATTCAAAGGGCGTTTCCTGAGATGGGAACGCCCTTTTTGTTTGCCTTGAGGCTGTCACGCCCGGTTCGTGGCGCGCCGATAGAGCGTGACTGAGGAAGCGGCAAGCTCCCTGCGTCACTTTCGGATGAGGAACGGTTTTATTTGCCCTTGACTTAAACGCCGGACGGAGTCCGAGAGCCTTCTGGACCGGCTTTTCGTCCCCTGCCGGAACATGCGCTGTGTGCGCATTTGGTCACGTTGGTTAATTTTTGCAGCCTGTGGACGAATCACTCTTGCGTCGGTGCCAATGCCTTTCATAGACTGGTTTTCCTGCGGTCGAGCGAGCCCTTTCCCGAAGCGGCAAAGCGAGGCGAAGGGCATTTCCGGATGACGGTTGAACAAAAGTTTTGCGACGTTCACCAAATGGTCCGGTTGATGTTTCGGACAGGCAGGCGTTAGTATTGGTTTCTCAGGCGGCGGCGGTAAGTACTTGGTTTACAAGCATAAATATTTGGCTAGTCAGTCTAGTTGTGTGCAGTTGGTGACTAGTTGCCAACGAACTAAATCAAAGTCTTCGTTTCTGCTTAGTAGTATTGTGGCGAGTAGGTAGTACTCACACCCCTCAAAATTTGAGTAACAGCCGTATGGCGGTCAGGAGCGTTTGCTTCTCCGCTGTGGGAAGTCGTTCGCTTTGCGCTTCTCTTGGATGTTGTTTGAAGGCGGGGCGGCATGGGTGGTCAGGCATGTGGTTCTGGCGCGGATGCGGTGTGAATGTGAAGGCGCTTGGGGCGAATTTGGGGGCGGTTCAGTAAATGAGCGGCAGTTACGCTGGAGACATCGATGTGTCAGAGGCCTGGCGGCTTTTGAACGAGGACACGCGTAGCATCCTTATCGATGTACGAACCCAGGCCGAATGGAACTTCGTCGGCCTTCCCGACATTGAGACGACCGGACGGCCCCTGCTGACGGAAGAGTGGCAGGTCTTTCCCGGCGGTGCGCTGAACGCCTCGTTTGCAGAGGACGTAGCAGCCAAGTTGCGCTCGGCAGGCATCGCCGACGGTGCCCCCGTTTTGTGTCTGTGCCGGTCTGGCCAGCGCAGCGCGTCGGCGGCAGCGGCGCTCACGGCACAGGGGTTTTCGGCCTGCTTCAATGTGGCCGGTGGTTTTGAAGGCGGTCTCGATGCCAACGGGCATCGCGGCACGACGGGAGGATGGAAGGCGGCCGGTCTTCCCTGGCGGCAGGGGTAGATCGCGGTCGATGACAAGAGTTTCTGCCCGGCAGGCAAATGCCGGCGCAGCGCAGGACAGAATTACTTTAACAAGCCCCCGATGCGGCAGGCGGGGGTTAAGGGGACGACATGATAAACAACAAATCTGGCGGGCTGGGCGGTCAGGACGCAGCACGTATTGAGGCTCCGGCCCAGCCGTCACTTGAAGGGCTGGAGGCACGTGACGCAGACACCGATGTTGCCGGCCAGTGGGCCAAGATCCAGAACACATTGCGCGGGAGCATGGGCGAGGCGCGCTTCAAGAGCTGGTTCGCGCAGGTGCTTCTGATCGGCGTTGGCGATGGAGCGGTCAGCTACTCGGTGCCGACGTCATTTGCACGTGACTACATTCAGCGTGAATTCGGCGATCAGCTGCTGGGGCTGTGGCGCGCCGAAGATGCATCAATCCGCAAGGTCACACTGATTGCAGAAGGCTCTGCGACCGCAGCTGAAGCAGCGCGGGCCATTGCGGCGGAAACTGTCGCGGATCGAGGTGCACCAAATCCAACTCCGTCTGCCACGACACCCACACCTGATGCAGCACCGCCACGTGCGGCGACGAGCAATCCGTTTCCCACAGGCAATGGAGGCAACGGGTCCACGCCGACGGCCTCCGGCGAAGAGGCGCCCCTCGGTGCACCGCTGCTGCCGCACCTCTCCTTCGACAACTTCATTGTCGGCAAGTCCAACCAGCTCGCCTACGCCGCGGCCCGCCGTGTGGCTGAGGCGGAAGGCACGGTACCCTTCAACCCACTCTACCTGTATGGGCCGGTCGGTCTGGGCAAGACGCATCTGATGCATGCCATCGGAAATGAAATCCTGCGGCGCGATCCCGGCAAGCGCGTTGTCTATCTCTCCGCCGAGCGCTTCATGTACCACTTCGTCAACGCGCTTCGTCACAAGGACACGGTGGCCTTCAAGCACGCCTACCGGTCCGTGGATGTACTGATGGTCGATGACGTGCAGTTCATCGGCGGCAAGGATTCGACACAGGAAGAGTTCTTCCACACCTTCAATGCGCTGGTGGACCACAACCGCCAGATCATCATCTCCGCCGACCGATCCCCGTCCGACCTTGAAGGCATTGAAGAGCGCATCCGCTCGCGCCTTGGTCATGGTCTCGCCTGTGACATCCTGCCGACGGACTATGAGTTGCGCCTCGGCATCCTGCAGGCCAAGGCGGAAGCTATGCTGCCGAACCATCCCGGGGTGCAGCTGAGCGACGATGTCATCGATTTTCTCGCAAGCTCCATCTCGTCGTCGATCCGCGAACTTGAAGGCGCACTGACCACGCTCATTGCGCATGCGGAACTGATCGGCCGGACGCTTACCATTGAGCATGCACAGGACATCCTGCGGCACCTGGTCCGCGCCAATGAGAAGCGCATCACCATCGACGACATCCAGCGCAAGGTGGCCGACCACTACAATCTGCGTCTGGTGGACATGTCGTCACCGCGCCGGTCACGCTCCGTCGCGCGCCCGCGTCAGGTGGCCATGTATCTGTGCAAGCATCTGACAACGCGTTCGCTGCCGGAGATCGGCCGCAAGTTCGGTGGCCGCGACCACACCACCGTGCTGCACGGCGTCAACAAGATCGAGCAGCTGCGTGCCGAGGACAAGACGCTGGATGAGGACATCAACCTCATCCGCCGCAAGATTGAAGAGTAAGCGCCAGCAACAGTTTCGGATGCGAACGAAAAAGGCCGGGATGAAACTCATCCCGGCCTTTTTGTTTTTGTACCAACGACGCTAGAGCCGGTGCTCAATCCGCATATGCGGCGTGCCGTCGGACAGTTTGGTCGGCGCGACGAGATCTTCGTCGAGCGTGCACGACACCCGCTGGCGGAACGCCGAAAAACTGTCGAACGTCACAACGTCCACCGGCTCGTCAAAATGCAGCGTCAGGCGTGTGTGCCCGCTGCCCATTGAGCGGATGCCGATGACCTGACCAACGAACTGCTGGCCCAGATAGGTACCGGCAACCTCGTCACCAACCTGCAGCGGCCGTTGTGACAGGCTGCGGGCACGCTCCTGCTCACACCGCTTGGACACTGCGCACAGCGTGTTCCAGTCGGCATAGCCATATTGGCGGGCCACAAGCTCCAGGGCCCGGGCATGGGTCACCGGTGTTTTGGGGGTATCCAGCTGAGTGCGCAGGCGTTTGGCCTGGGCCTTCAGGTCGTTGATCGTCGGAATGTCTGGTTTCGTGACCATGGGAAGCCTCATATCAGATGAAATGCTGCTGTTGGTCTGATGGAGCCCGCATTGCCACCAGGCAGCAAGAGCTGACATGGCTGGCGTCGCCACTACTGGCGGATCGTCTCAGTTTCAGGGCTTCACCGGGGCACACATGCCTGCGGGCGGCGGGGGCCTGAACCCCTTCGTCTTGTGTGGCGATAGGTAGGGCCTTGCCGCAGGAATGTCAAAACCCCGGTCTCACATGGCTGCTGTGTGAAATTGCAGGGAAACCCGCCTTGGAACCCGCTTTGCCAAGCGGGATTTTGTACATTTCCGCCCTGGAACTGCTATAACTTCAGGGCTGATTCTGACCCCTTAAGCGAGGGGTTGGTTGGGGAGTCAAGCAGGCTATTGGACACAACAGCCAGACCGACCTTCTCATCGTGATGTCAGCCAGCCTCAGATCACCAGTCTTGTCAGGTGCGTCGTGGTTGCCACCCGCCAGACCTGCCGTTCCCGGCCCGCAATAAACGGAAAAACCCAGTCCCATGAAGATCACGATTGAACGCGGCGCTCTCCTCAAGGCCCTCAATCACGTGCAAAGCGTGGTGGAACGGCGCAACACGATCCCCATTCTGGCCAATGTGCTGCTCTCCGCGGATGACGGCCAGTTGAGCCTCACTGCCACCGATCTGGATATCGAGATTGTGGAAGGTGTGCCGGCGGATGTGGCGTCGGGCGGTGGCACGACGGCTCCGGCCCACACCATGTACGACATCGTCCGCAAGCTGCCGGACGGCGCGCAGGTCGAGGTCAATCACGACACCGAGTCCGGCAAGGTCACCGTGGTCGCCGGCCGCTCCCGCTTTGCCCTGCAGAGCCTGCCGCGCGAAGACTTCCCCGCCGCTGCCGCAGGGGACCTGCCTTACAGCTTCGAGATTTCGACGAAGGACCTGTTCCGCCTCGTCGAGAAGACCCGGTTTGCGATCTCAACGGAAGAGACCCGCTATTACCTGAACGGCATCTACCTTCATACGGTAGACGGCAAGCTGCGTGCGGTCGCAACCGACGGTCACCGTCTCGCCCGCGTTGACATGCCCATGCCGAGCGGCGCCGACGGGATGCCCGGCATCATCGTGCCGCGCAAGACCGTGACGGAACTTCTCAAGTTGTTGGAAGCCAGCGAAGACAGCGTGAAGATCGCCGTCTCCGATACCAAGATCCGGTTTGACCTGGGCGGCGTGACGCTGACGTCCAAACTCATCGACGGCACCTTCCCGGACTATGGCCGGGTCATTCCGTCCGAGAATGACAAGTCCATGGAAGTGGACGGCAAGCTGTTCGCCTCTGCCGTGGATCGTGTGTCGACCATTTCGACCGAGCGCAGCCGCGCCGTGAAGCTCGATCTGGACGACGGCAAGGTCACGCTCGCCGTCAACAACCCGGATTCAGGCTCGGCAACCGAAGAGCTCGGCGTCGACTACAAGGGCGATGCGCTGGAGATCGGCTTCAACGCCCGCTACCTGCTCGACATTACACAGCAGCTGGATGGCCCGACGGCGCATTTCGAACTGTCGGATGCTGGCTCACCCACCGTGGTGCGCGATACCGACGATGCAGAGGCACTCTACGTGCTGATGCCCATGCGCGTCTGAGGCGCCGCTGACGCCGGATAACCTGAAAGGCATTTATTGACCCTTGCTGAAACCATCCCACCCGTGACGACGATGACACCTGAACCTCAGGGGTCTGTCGCGTCTGCACGGCTGGCGGTGCTTCGGCTGGTGGTCACAGGCTTTCGCAACCATGTGCGCACCGCGCTCGCACTGGACAATCGCTGCGTTGTGCTGGTGGGCGAAAACGGGGCCGGCAAGACAAACATCCTTGAAGCTGTCTCCTTCCTGACGCCGGGCCGAGGCCTGCGCGGCGTGCGTCTGTCAGACGTTTCCACCCGTGACATGTCAGCCGGAGAAGACGCAGTTGCTGAGCAGCCCTGGGGCGTTGCCGCTACGGTCTTGACGCCGGAGGGCACGGTCGATCTGGGCACCGGCATCGGCCGTAC
>JANQMQ010000141.1 GCA_028279995.1 Candidatus Phaeomarinibacter sp.
CAGGCGCATAAGGCCCTGACCGACCAGTTCGCCTCCCACGGCGCCGACGGAGCGCTGGAACGCGCCTACTGGGCGCTGGTCTGGGGACATCCCCGCCGCCGCAAATTCACCATCGACGCTTCGCTTGGCCGCCACCCTCAGGACCGCAAGAAGATGGCGGTTGTGTCAGACGCTGCCGCCGAAAAGGGGATAGGCCGCCATGCGGTCACTCATCTGGAGGTCAAGAAGCGTTTTGAGCCTGAGGGCAAGCCGGTGGCGGCCCTGGTGGAATGCCGCCTTGAGACCGGCCGCACACACCAGATTCGCGTCCACCTGACCAAGGAAGGCATTCCCGTCATCGGGGACCCGGTCTACGGCCGCAGCCACATGACCATGGCCAACGGCCTGCCGGAGCCCGCCAGATCCGTGGCAAAAGGCTTCGAGCGCCAGGCCCTGCACGCCTATCTGCTCGGCTTCACCCACCCAAAAACCGCGGAAAAGATGGTTTTTGAGGCCAATTTGCCACCGGATATGGCTGCTTTGCTGGCTTCTTTAGAAGCGTTGTAAAATACTTGTGAACGGGCACTTCAAAATTCAGCCCTAATCCCTAAATATAGTCAGCTTCAGGCGGACCCTGCGTAAGCGCGTATATGCTTGCATCCCGACACCACCCTGCCAACAAAGGTCCACTGAACGCAGGCCCAAACAAAACCAACCGGGCCGGAGGGGAGAGTTCACCATGGCGACCAAGTCCATTCCCAGCCTGACACCCGATGGCAGCCTGACCCGCTACCTTCAGGAAATCCGCAAATTCCCGATGCTTGAGTCTGAGCAGGAATACATGCTCGCCAAGCGCTATGCGGAACACGAGGATTCCGACGCCGCCCACAAGCTGGTGACCAGTCACCTGCGTCTCGTGGCCAAGATCGCCATGGGCTATCGCGGCTACGGCCTGCCGATTGCCGAAGTGATCTCCGAAGGCAATGTCGGCCTGATGCAGGCCGTCAAACGCTTCGACGCGGAAAAAGGTTTCCGCCTGTCTACCTATGCCATGTGGTGGGTGCGCGCCGCGATCCAGGAATACATTCTGCGCTCATGGTCACTGGTGAAAATCGGCACGACCGCGGCCCAGAAGAAACTGTTCTTCAACCTCCGCAAGGCCAAGAGCAAGATCGATGCTCTGGAGGATGGCGACCTGCGCCCCGAACAGGTGACCTCCATTGCCACCAAGCTTGGCGTGCCGGAGCAGGATGTGATCAACATGAACCGCCGCATGTCCAATGGCGGTGACCAGTCCCTCAATGCACCGCTGCGTGCTGACGCTGATGGCGGTGAGTGGCAGGACTGGCTGGTGGATGAAAGCGAAAGCGCTGAGGAGACCATCTCCGAAAGCGAAGAGCTGACCCGCCGCCGCGAAATGCTAGCCGCCGCCATGGAAACGCTCAATGAGCGCGAGATGCACATCCTCACCGAGCGCCGCCTGAAGGATGAGCCCTCAACACTCGAAGAGCTGAGCCAGGAATACGGCATCAGCCGCGAACGCGTCCGTCAGATTGAAGTCCGCGCCTTTGAAAAGCTGCAAAAAGCCATGAAGGCCGCCCACAAGGACGAAATCCGCGCAACCCGCGAGCGGGCTGAAGAATACGCCAGCTAGCCTAAAGTTCTGCGCAAACAACAAAGGCCGGACCACACTTAGGCGGTCCGGCCTTTATGTTACATGCAACACACCCGGTCCGGGCGCTAGAAAGAGGCCTCAGCCGTTTCGGTCGGCTTGCACTTGCGGCAGCGCAATTCAACGCTTGACCCATCTTCACCGAAGAAACGCATCTGCACCCAGCGGCCGTTGGAATCGTACCAGACCTCATTCTGGATCGCGCCTTCATAGCGGTAGCGGGTGGCATCGATCACCCCATGGGCGGTATCGACCTGCTCAACGCCGACCGGCACAAGCCGTACATCAGCGATACGCCCGGTGATGGTATTGAGAACCTGCTGCGAACCGACTACGCCGGCGTTCCAGTGGTTCGTCGGAAACACACCCAGTTCCGCCTGATAGGGGCCGTTGGGACCCTCCACCTTCAGCAGTTCACCTTCCGCCTGAGCCTGCACATTGGCTATCGTGCCATTCCGGTCGGTACGCGCCTGCAATTCCACAAGCTTGCCGTCCCGCCACACAGCGTCCGACTGGTACTCAAGCCGGAACAGGGTGATGAACAGGGCGCTGACAGACAAATCAAACTCGGTCTGAACCCGCAGATTACCGTCCTGCTCCTTGAACCGGACTTCATGGGTACCCACCGGAGATCCATTCCGATAGATGCCGAACTCAATGCGGTCCCCGTAGAGCGACCGGACCGTATCAGCCGATGCCGCCTGGCTGCCCGTAGCCGGAAGACCGACAAAAAGCGCAGCAATCAGCGACAGACCCGCCATCCGGGCCAACAAGGCCGCGGGGCGGGGCAAAGAGTGGTGTGTGAGTATTTTCTGCATCATGTCCCAAAATACGTCCCCGACTACCAACCGGATCAGTCATGGAGACGATTTCAGGACGCCGCAGACCTACTCCGCAGCAACCCCGGTGCCGATCGGGCAGGTCACGCCGGTGCCGCCAAGACCACAATAGCCGTTGGGGTTTTTGGCCAGATACTGCTGATGATAGTCCTCGGCAAAATAGAATGCCGGCGCCGGGCGGATTTCCGTTGTCACGGGATCAAACCCGCGCGCTGAAAGCTCACGCTCATACATCGTCTTTGATGCCGTGGCTGCTTCAAGCTGCTCGTCTGAGTAGGTGTAGATCGCCGAGCGGTACTGGGTCCCCACATCATTCCCCTGCCGCATGCCCTGCGTCGGATCATGGGATTCCCAGAACGTCTTGAGCAAGGCGTCAAAGGACACCTTGGCGGGATCAAACACCACCAACACCACTTCCGTGTGGCCGGTGCCCCCGGAACAGACCT
>JANQMQ010000142.1 GCA_028279995.1 Candidatus Phaeomarinibacter sp.
CGGAATAGCGTACTTCAGCTCCATTGACCGTCGCGATGACCGCATCCTCTACCTGCTCGGGTGCAGCCTCTGCCGACGCGGCTTCAGGCTCCTGTGCCACGGCATGGGCTCCGAAAGCCGCAAGACCTGCAACCACAAGGAAGGAAGGCAGGGTCAGGCGTCGCAGGGTCGCGGGATTGGCGGCACGGTCCAGCATCAGGCGGATCATCAAGGGTCACTCCGGTTCACAAGTCATTCAGGCAGGTCGGGCGAGAACCGCCCTCAAGGGCCATCTTCATCACGAAGAAGGCATGGTCACAAGCCGCATTTATGACGGATTTTCAGGCATTTATGGGGCACCAATGGTACGAAAGGCTTAATGCAACCCGCGTTGACACACTCTCCACCCACTACTATCTCTCGTCCGCCTGTATCCCGCGCCTAAATGCCTTGATATATGCAGGCTTGGACGCCCGGTTCCCGCTCAGATTTAAGGTCTCACGATTTATGGTTTCGCTCGGAAGTTTCGCCAAAAGCCTGTTCGGCTCCGCCAATGACCGGCAATTGCGCAAATACCGCCAGAAAGTAGACCTTATCAATGCCATGGAGCCTGAGCTGGAGGCCCTGAGCGATGAGGAGCTTCGGGCTCGCACGGCTGAGTTCCGCGAGGAGATTGAAAACGGGGCCAGCCTTGATGACCTGCTCGTGCCGGCATTCGCCACCGTGCGCGAAGCCGCCAAGCGGACCTTGGGCCAGCGGCATTTCGACGTCCAGCTGATCGGCGGCATGGTGCTGCATGACGGCCGCATCGCGGAAATGAAGACCGGCGAGGGCAAGACCCTTGTCTCGACCCTGCCCGCATACCTCAACGCCCTGTCGGGCAAGGGTGTGCACGTGGTGACGGTGAATGACTATCTGGCCGAGCGTGATGCCCGCTGGATGGGGCAGGTGCACGAATTCCTCGGTCTACGTGTGGGCGTCATCCTGCACGGACTGGATGATGCCCAGCGCCGCAACGAATATGCAGCCGACATCACCTACGGCACCAACAACGAACTGGGCTTCGACTATCTGCGCGACAACATGAAGTACGCGCTCAACCAGATGACGCAGCGCGGCCACAATTTTGCGATTGTCGACGAAGTGGACTCGATCCTCATCGACGAGGCCCGCACACCGCTGATCATCTCCGGCCCGACCGAAGACAATTCAGAGCTCTACACCACCGTCGACGGCTTCATTCCAAAGCTTGAAGAAGAGCACTACGAACTCGATGAGAAAGCCCGCACCGCCACACTGACCGAAGAAGGCAACGAGTATCTGGAAGAGGTGTTGCGCGAGGCAGACCTGCTGCGCGGCGACAACCTCTACGACATCGAGAACGTCTCTGTCGTCCACCATATCACCCAGGCCCTCAAGGCCCACAAGCTCTTCCAGCGTGACAAGGACTACATCGTCAAGAACGGCAAAGTCGTCATCATTGACGAGTTCACCGGTCGCATGATGGAAGGCCGCCGCTATTCCGACGGCATGCACCAGGCACTCGAAGCCAAGGAACGCGTCACCATCCAGCCGGAAAACATCACACTGGCCTCCGTGACCTTCCAGAATTACTTCCGCCTCTACAGTAAGCTTGGCGGCATGACCGGTACGGCACTGACCGAAGCCGATGAATTCCTGGATATCTACAAGCTTGAAGTATCCTCCATTCCGACGAATATCGGCGTGGCGCGCATTGATGAAGACGATGAGGTCTACAGAACCGCGAAGGAAAAGTACGACGCCATCGTGGACCTGGTGAAAGACTGCATTGAGCGCGGCCAGCCTATTCTCGTGGGCACGACATCCATCGAGAAGTCCGAACTCCTCTCAGATCTTCTGAAAAAGAAGAAACTCCCCCACAACGTGCTCAACGCCCGCTTCCATGAAGAAGAAGCCCAGATCGTTGCTCAGGCCGGCGTGCCGGGTGCCGTCACCATTGCCACCAACATGGCCGGTCGCGGTACCGACATCCAGCTCGGCGGCAATGTCGACATGCGCATCGAGCAGGAACTCGGCGACATGGTGGAAGGTGACGCCCGCGACAAACGCGAGACTGCCATCAGTGCGGAAGTTGAAGACCTGAAGCAAAAGGCGCTGGCCGCCGGTGGGCTTTATGTGTGCGCCACCGAGCGCCACGAAAGCCGCCGCATCGACAACCAGCTGCGCGGCCGCTCAGGCCGTCAGGGTGACCCGGGTCACTCGAAGTTCTTCCTGTCCCTGGAAGACGACCTCATGCGCATCTTCGGCACGGACCGCATGGATGGCGTGCTGCAGAAGCTTGGCCTTGAAGAAGGTGAAGCCATCGCCCACCCGTGGATCAACAAGGCGCTGGAACGCGCCCAGTCCAAGGTGGAAGCCCGCAACTTCGACATCCGCAAGAACCTGCTCAAATACGATGACGTGATGAATGACCAGCGCAAGGTCATCTTTGAGCAGCGCATCGACCTGATGCATGAAGAAGACCTGTCCGACACCATCGCGGACATGCGTCATGAAGTTGTGGATGAGCTGGTACGGAGCCACATCCCGGAAAAGGCGTATCCGGAACAATGGGATTCAGCCGGACTGCGTGAAGAAGCACTCAAATATCTCAACCTCAACGTACCGGTTGAGGAATGGGCCGCAGAAGAAGGTATCGCCAACGAAGAAATTCACGACCGCCTGACACGCGCGGCGGATGAGGCCTTCGCCCGCACAGCTTCCCAGGTTGGACCCGAGGTCATGCGCCAGGTGGAAAAGAGCGTGCTGCTCCAGACCCTGGACGGCCACTGGCGTGAGCACCTGCAGATGCTCGACCATCTGCGCCATACCATCGGCCTGCGCGGCTACGGTCAGCGCGATCCGCTGAATGAGTACAAGACGGAAGCCTTCGAACTGTTCGAAAGCCTCCTGCATCGCCTGCGCCAGGATGTGACCGGCAAGCTGATGCATGTGGAAATCCGCCAGCAGGAAGACCTGCCGCCACCGGTGGAAGGCCAGGCCCTGCCGGAGATGGAAGCGCAGCACATTGACCCCGCCACCGGCCGCGATGAGATGATCGATGCGGACATGCGGGCCATGCGCGCACAGGGCGGTGACACAATGGTTGCTGAGCGTCCGCGCCCGTCAGGCACCATTCGCAACGCGACAGGTGTCGCCCTTGATCCCAACGATCCGTCCACCTGGGGCAAGGTTGCACGCAACGCACCCTGCCCATGCGGGTCCGGGAAAAAGTACAAGCACTGCCACGGCGCTGTTGCCTAGAGCAGCCGCCACCTGCAGAACGAAAAATGAAAAAGCCGCAGCCTGATCACAGGCTGCGGCTTTCTCGTTTCAGGATCTTTAGCCTAGGCGGGCGTTGCCTGCGCCTT
>JANQMQ010000150.1 GCA_028279995.1 Candidatus Phaeomarinibacter sp.
TGGACGCTGACTTCGAGATTTTCCACTTCGCGGGTCATACCACAGGCGGCGACACCGGTATCAGTTTCCCCGATGCTTTGGCCACATCCTTGGCCCGCATGGCGTCGCCCCTGACCCAGTCCACATCGGGCTCAGCCATCGATCTGGCGGCTTTCCTGGGGTGGCGGTGCATGGCCCGGACGCTCCAGCCGGCGGCACGGGCCGCCTTGGCGACTTCGGAGCCGATCCCGCCGGTGGCGCCGATAACAAGGAGACGGGGGGTGGGGGTCATTGTCTTACTCCTGAAAACCCAAGGAAAATCCTGGTTTGCTGCGGTCAGGAGAAACATAGGGCTCGCCATTCAATACATAAATTGACGAAATATGTGCATTTGATAAACATATTTGTATGTCACGAGATGCCTTGAGTTGGGACCACTGGCGTTCCTTTCTGGCGGTGCTGGAGAGCGGCTCGCTGTCCGCCGCGGCAGAGCAGCTCGGCCTGACCCAGCCGACCCTGGGCCGTCACATCGAAGCGCTGGAAACGGGGCTCAAGACCAACCTCTTTGTGCGCTCGGTCCGGGGGCTCACCCCGACTGATACCGCACTGGCCCTGAAGCCGCAGGCGGAAGCCATGCAGTCTGCCGCTGCCGCGCTGGTACGCTCCGCCAGCGCCCCTGCGGAAGCCCTGAGCGGCACCATCCGGCTGACAGTGAGTGAATTCATGGGCGTGCATGTCATCCCCGGCATTCTGGCGCCTTTCCTTGACGCCCATCCTGACATCGCCGTCGAGCTGGTGCTCTCGGACCGTACAGATGACCTGGCGTCACGCGAGGCGGACATTGCCGTGCGGATGGTCGCACCCAGGCAGGATGCGCTGGTAGGGCTGCGGATCGGCTCTGTGCGGATCGGACTATATGCGCATCAATCCTACGTGGAGACGCACGGCTTGCCAGGCTCTCTTGTGGAGGCGGCGACCGGCCACCGGCTTATCGGCTTCGATACGCAGATGTGGGTGATGGAGCCCCTCAAAGAGGCCGGTCTGCCGCTGCAGCGGGACATGTTTTCGCTGCGGACCGACCAGGATGCCGCACAGATGGCCCTGCTCACGGCCGGAGCCGGCATCAGCGGCTGCCACATCCCGGTAGCGAACCAGATGCCCGATCTTGTCCCGGTACTGCATGACCAGTTCGGCTTTGATCTAGAGATGTGGCTGGTGATGCATGAGGATTTGCGCCGCATTACCCGCATGCGGGCACTGTTTGACCATCTGGATCAAGGACTTAGGTCCTATCTCAGGATGTGACGTCTTACTGTGTGCCGACGGCTTGTTGACGTAGGGGCAAGGGGCTAGTGTCCGCCCTACCTGCCATTCAATACGAGCATCTCACCATGTCTGAAGCCGCCAAGCTGTCATCCGCCGACGCCCCGTTCGATCCATCTCCGGAGGCATCTGCGCCGTTTTCCTGGGAAGACCCGTTCTTTCTGGATGACCAGCTGAGCGAAGACGAGCGCATGGTGCGCGATTCAGCCAAGGCCTATTGCCAGGACAAGCTGATGAGTCGGGTGCGTGAGGCCAATCGGCATGAGGTTTTCCACCGCGAAATCATGACTGAAATGGGCGAGCTGGGCCTTCTGGGGTGCACGATCCCCGAAGCCTATGGCTGCGCCGGGCTCAACTATGTGTCCTATGGTCTGGTCGCCCGCGAAGTTGAAAATGTGGATTCCGGTTACCGCTCGGCCATGAGTGTCCAATCGTCCCTGGTCATGCACCCGATCTATGCCTACGGCACCGAAGAGCAGCGCATGAAGTATCTGCCGAAGCTTGCCACCGGTGAGTGGGTGGGTTGCTTTGGCCTCACCGAACCGGACCATGGGTCCGACCCTGCGGGCATGGTGACCCGCGCCAAGCCGGTAGACGGCGGCTACATCCTCAACGGCGCCAAGATGTGGATCACCAATTCACCAATTGCCGATCTCGCCGTGGTCTGGGCCAAACTCAAGGACGAGGACGGCCAGGACAAGATCCGCGGCTTTGTGGTTGAACGTGACTTTGAAGGCTTCGAAACACCGAAAATCGAAGGCAAATTTTCGCTACGGGCCTCGATTACCGGTGAGATTTTTCTCAACGACGTGTTCGTTCCGGCGGAAAACCTGTTGCCGAATGTGGAAGGCCTCAAGGGTCCGTTTGGCTGCCTGAACCGCGCACGCTACGGCATTGCCTGGGGCGCCATGGGCGCGGCTGAGTTCTGCTGGCATCAGGCGCGCCAGTACACGCTGGACCGCAAACAGTTTGGCAAGCCGCTGGCGCAGACCCAGCTTATCCAGAAGAAGCTGGCGGACATACAGACCGAAATTTCACTGGGGCTGCAGGCCGCCCTGCGGGTTGGGCGTCTGTTTGACGATAAGCGTGCCGCCCCGCCGATGATCTCGCTCATCAAGCGCAACAATTGCGGCAAGGCGCTCGATATCGCCCGCCAGGCCCGCGACATGCATGGCGGCAACGGCGTCTCCGATGAATATCACGTCATCCGCCACGTCATGAATCTGGAAGCCGTCAACACCTATGAGGGCACCCATGATGTGCATGCCCTTATTCTGGGCCGCGCACAGACCGGTCTGCAGGCGTTTTTCTAGGCGGTAGCCGGTTCATCGTCGGCGTCGTCGCGGCCGGCGCCAAGCCGGTAGGCGATGACGAAGCTGACCGCCCATGTGGTCGGCATGATGAACCAGCCGCTTGACGGGACCTGCGCGACATACACCGCCAGAGGCACGTACACGCAGAGGGACAACGCCCAGAAGCGCCGTACCACTGGCTGATGCCCGCCAAGGCGGCGGGACAGGCGCTGGTAGACATGCGCCCGGTGTGCGCCAAAGAGATCGCCATACAGTCTGTACCGCATGGCGCGGGTCACCGTTGCGTCCGACATGAAGGGTGTCATCAAAATTCCCCACGCCCACAGGGAAACATGTTCGGCGGTCGCGATGGCTATGGTGCCGATAAGCAGCCCCAGAAACCCTGACGAGACGTCTCCCATGAAGATGGTCGCAGGCGGCCAGTTGAACACCAGAAATCCAGCCGAAGCAGCGGCAAGGAGCAGCATGTAAGACGCAGCCCCGGATGCGCCGGCGCTCCACAGAAGCGCAGATCCGGCAAGACTCACCAGCACAGCGTGACTGGCCGCCAGACCATCTATGCCGTCCATGAAATTCGTGAGATTGATCATCCAGACAAGGCCGACAACGGCGATGACGCCGCCAATGACACCTGGCTGCCAGTCATAGGGGCCAAGGGGCAGCACGCTTACGCCCCCGACAAGCCATACTGCCAGCATAGCGGCCAGCACCTGCACGACCAGCCGGAAAGCAGCGGAGAGTTCGCGCCGGTCATCAATGTGTCCAAGCAAGGCGACGATAGCGCCCGACAGGCCCAAAGCAACAGCGAGGCCCGGTGCGAGGTGGCCACCGCCATAGAGAACCGCTGTCGCCAGAAGCATGGTCAGGACAATTGCGATCCCCCCACCCTTCGGTGTGGGCGTCGCATGTGAACTGCGCTCATTGGGCACATCAAGCTGATGGGTCTGTGCCCACATGCATACGAAGGCCACCACATTTAGCGAGATCGTGAATGCCACCAGGATGGACAGATAGAAGTGGTGCACTACCCCTCCCCCTGTTCCGCAAGCATCAGCGCAATCATCGCAACAGCCAGACCGAGCGACGCAATCCACCAGTACTGCCAGATTCCGTAACTCAGATGCGCGACCGTAAGGCCGGCCACCCAACCGCCAAGAAGGGCGGCGCGACCCACCCGCTGTTTCGAGTAGCCATGCACTGCTCGTGTCATGGCGGAGAGGGTTCGTCCCTGTTCTCTCCCTCCCCGCAAGCGGGGAGGGAGAGAACAGGGACGAACCCTCTCCGC
>JANQMQ010000194.1 GCA_028279995.1 Candidatus Phaeomarinibacter sp.
CCTGAATGATGAAGAGCGCGGCGCGGTCCTTCACCGACTGTCCGGGATTCATGAACTCGGCCTTGCCGAGGATCTCACAGCCTGTCTCTTCAGAGGCCTTTTTCAGGCGGATGAGGGGCGTATTGCCAATGGCATCAACAATGCCGTTCTTGATACCGGGGAGGGCTGCTGTCGCAGTCATAAACGCCATTCCTCATTGAATTTTGTAGTTTAGAACCAATCACACTTTTTCAATGTGATTGAATGCCATGGACTTTGGAAAATAGGAAGCGTCCCGCCTGTGTGCAAGCTGCCAGCGCACCGTTGCATCTCGGCAGGCACGTTCTTTTGTATGGTGCGCTGAAAACCGCTGAATGGAGGTCTTACAGAGACTTTGCCCCTGGGGTGATCCAACTGCCCTATGTAGCCGTATCTTAAGGGATATTTGAATTTTCCTAACAAAACCCGCGCGTTGCTGCGGATTTTGGACAGCAGCCCTCTGCCAAATCGCCTTAACACCTATGGACGACCCCAGTACCTGAATGTCACAGACGTCTCCCCATACCCCCACAGTGCCAACAGTTGAATGGCTCGTATCCCAGTATGCGCTGGGTCAGCTCCCCCGTGCTGCGGCGGTCCTGACAGAATCATATCTTGAGATGAACCCTGATATGCAGCCGACAGCTGATCATATTGAACAGATCGGCGGCTGGTCGTTGGAGACGGCAGAACCGGTGACGCTTCATTCGGGTGTTTCTGCGGAATCCCTTCTTGCCCGGTTGGAAGATAGTGCTGTGATCGACGAACCGGCTCCGCAGGTGTCGGCTTCCTCGGCCGGATTGCCGATATCCCTGCTCGACGCAGTTGGGCAGCCGATCTCTTCACTGCCCTGGAAGTGGCGCGGTATCGGTGCCTATGAGTACCGTCTGCGGCATCTTGAGGACAAAGGCATCGTCGCGCGGCTTCTGCGCATCGAGCCTGGTCGCGCGGTGCCCCAGCACACCCATGAGGGGCTTGAAGCCACTCTCGTCGTGGCAGGCGCCTACTCTGATGCCGCTGGCCGTTTCGGGCCTGGCGACATCGAACTCGCAGATGATGCCGTAGATCACAAGCCAGTGGCGGAGCAGGGTGAAACCTGCATCTGCTTCGCTGTGACAGAAGCTCCCATGTTGCTGACTGGCCGGGTTGGCCGACTATTTCAGTCACTCATCTAGGCTTGTCGCGTGACGTAGTCCGCGGCACGCTTGGTTACCTGTCAGCCAACTCCAGATGGAGGTCATAGATGGCAGACCCAGTTTCCAAGAAAGATGGTGTTGCCTGGGTCACCGGGGCGAGTTCCGGCATAGGCCGGGATGTTGCGTTGCGGTTGGCGAGTGACGGGTGGACCGTCGTTGCCACGGCAAGGCGCATAGGAGAACTGGCAGAGCTTGCGCGGCTGTCAAAGGATCTCGCGGGTGAGATAAAGCCTCTTGCCGGAGACGTCACCGACAAGGAGGCGATGGCGAGCATTGTCCGTCGGATCAATCATGATCATGGATCGCTTGCCCTCTGCGTTTTCAACGCCGGAGTATTCTTGCCAATTGACGCCCGCAAATTTTCCGCAGATGCGTTTCGGCCAACCTTCGATGTGAATCTTGTTGGCGTTGCCAATTGTCTTGAACCGGCGATTGCCAGGATGTCAGTTTTGGGTCGCGGACAGATTGCACTCGTCGCATCGGTCACCGGCTATGGCGGCCTGCCAACAAGCTCAGCCTACGGGGCCAGCAAAGCTGCGCTTATCAATCTGGCAGAGACGCTTCGCATTGAACTCGACCCAATCGGCATTCTTGTTCAGGTGGTCAATCCGGGGTTCATTGATACGCCGGCCACAAAAAACAATCCATTTCCCATGCCGGCATTGATGTCATCGCCAGACGCTGCAGACCGCATCGTAGACGGTCTCCAGTCAAAAAAATTTGAGCTGACTTTTCCGCGCCGATTTACCTATGCGCTGAAAGTGCTGAACCTGCTGCCCACACGCTGGCGCCTGGCTCTCGTGCGCAAAGTTACAGGCTGGAGTGATCCGCACACGACTCCCGTTGTCCCCACCGGTGATAGTTGAGACGAGGGCCTAGTCGCCTTTTGACGGGCGGCGCGAGATGGTCTGACGCACGGTCCCGATAGGCAGTCCGAATTTTTTGACATTGGCAGTGTTGATCAATGCGTCATCGCCGCTCAACTCAAATTCATCTTCAAACTTGAGCCGCCACGGCCGGCCGCCAATGGGCAAGTCGATCGGGTAAGACCAGCGCAGACGGCGTCCCTCAACAGTGCCTTCAGCAATGCCGATGACATCTGTCGCCTGTCCCGTGTAGCGGCCGTCGCCATGGGCGCGAATGAGCCACTCGCGCTCATCGACCTCACCGTCATTGTAGTGAAATTTCTCGTGCACGCGGATCGAGTCACCCTGGCGCTTGCCGGTGACCTTTGCGTTGAACGTCCGGCGAACGCGGCCAAATGGATCACGAAACTCCCCAGCGGCCTCGAGCGATCCGTCAAAGAACTCCTCAAGGCGAAGTTCGTTGTCACGCGTTGCAGAAGCATTCTGATCCTGATTGCTGTCGCTCATGATCTTGCCTGTATTCGTCCAGGGTTTGGCCGGGACATGCGATCGATCAGGATGACGGAGCAACGGCGGAAATGCGCGATTGAAGGTCTTCCTGAGCTTCCCGGCTCAGTGGGAATTTCCACATAAGTACGAGCGCCGGCAGCTTTAGGATCACCGGCAAACCGGCATAAAGCATTGAAACAGCAAATAAACTTCCGCTCGCGTTCGCGCTTTCAGGGCCGGGAACGGTGTCTGCCTGGAAACCGGCCAATGCGAGGAATGGAAACGCAATGCCGGCTGCCAACGCCAGCGACAACTTTGTCGCAAGGCTCCAGAGCGCGAAATAGAGCCCGGTGCGCTGCTCGCCGGTATCTGCCGTATCTACGTCCACGACATCCGCCTGAATGGACGCAGGCAAGACAAGATCAGCGCCCACAGCAAAGCCGGACAAGACACAGACGATGGCGAACAGCCAGGCGTCTCCTGCACCGAGCAGAGGCACCCAGACAAATGTCAGACAGGCAAGCGTCATGGACCC
>JANQMQ010000271.1 GCA_028279995.1 Candidatus Phaeomarinibacter sp.
TTCAGGCTGAACAGAGGGGCCAGTCGGATTTATGTCAACCACATCCCTAGATCAGACCATGTCAGCTGACCGCCAGCCGATGGGCCGGATGTTGCTGCAAACCCTGTGCATTGTCTTTGCGCTGGTTGTGTCGACACAGCAGGCATCCGCTCTGTCGCTGATTCGCGATGCGGAGACGGAACGTTTTCTCCGGGTGATATCAGAGCCCATATTCGTCGCAGGCGGGCTCAATCCGAGCGCGGTGAACACCTATCTGATTAATGCCTCGTCAATCAACGCGTTTGTGGCAGGTGGACAGAACGTGTTCATGCATACGGGCACGCTTCAACAGGCCAATACCCCAAATGAAGTCATCGGCGTAATGGCTCATGAAACCGGCCATATCACCGGCAGCCACCTGACCGGACGCCGTGAAGCATTCGAATCCGCAAGCGCACCGGCCATTGTCGGGTATCTGCTTGGCGTCGGTGCCATTGCGCTTGGCGCAGGCGATGTTGGCCTTGCCCTCATAACTGGCGGCCAGACCGTGGCCCAGCGAGGGCTCCTGGCCTATACGCGGACGCAGGAAGCATCGGCGGACCAGGCGGCGCTGGATTTCCTCGAGCGGACGGGTCAAAGCGGCCGGGGTCTTGTATCCTTCTTTGACAAACTTGCGGATCAGGAGGCGCTTTCAACACGCTCGCAGGACCCGTATGTGCGCACCCACCCGCTGTCCCGCGAACGTATCGCCACGTTGCAGAACCGGGTCGACCAGTCGCCGTTCAAGGATGTGAAAGACCCTGAAGAGTGGCAGATCGCCCTCGACATGATCAAAGCGAAGCTACACGGCTTCATTGATCGCCCACAGGTTACATTCCGTCGTTATCCGGAAACCGACCAGAGCACGCCTGCCCGGTACGCCCGTGCAATTGCGTACTACAAAATTCCGAATACGGACCGTGCTGTGACGGAAATAGACAGCCTGATCGCGGATTATCCGGACAACCCCTATTTCCAGGAATTCAAAGGCCAGGCCCTGTTTGAATCAGGTCGTGCCGAGGAAGCTGCCCTAGCCTATGCCGCTGCAGACAGGATCCTGCCAAATCAGCCACTTATCATGGTTGGGCTGGGCCAGGCACTTGTCGCGACAGGCGACAAGTCCAGAACGACCGAGGCGCGTGAAATACTTGAACGGGCAACGCAGATTGAGCGGGACTACCCGACCGCATTCCGCATTCTTGCGCAGGCTTATGCTGACGAGGGCAACCAGCCCATGGCTGCTCTGTCCACTGCCGAGCAGAATGTGGCCGCCGGTCGTTTGCCCGATGCAAAACAATGGGCAGCGCGGGCCAAACGCGGTCTGCCGGAGGGCAGTCCTGCCTGGCAGCGCGCAGACGATATCTCGCGCATCGAACCGCCCCGAACCTAAGCACAACAGACTTCCGCACAGGAGCGGCACCAAGAAAATGTCCATGATCAAAACAGCTTTCAGCCGCCTGCGGCAATGTGGTTTCGCGACACTTGTTGCCGGGGTTGCGGCCGTAGCCATGCCCGCCTCCGCGCAGGATACAGGGCAAAACGTCTTCTCCGATGTGCAGAAGGAAGCGATTGGCGAAGTCATACGAAACTACCTGATTGCCAATCCTCAGCTCATGCTGGAGGTCATGGATGCTCTGGATGCCTATGAGAGCCAGGCTGAAGCGGAACAACAGCGCATTGCCATCAACGCCAACCGCGACGCCCTGGAGCGTGATGGCTATTCATTTGTTGCTGGTAACCCGGATGGGGCGATCACAGTTGTCGAGTTCTTCGACTACAGGTGCCCTTACTGCAAGCAGACAGCTGACGACATGGCGACTCTCATTGAACGCCATGACGATGTACGACTGGTCCTGAAAGAGTTTCCCATCCTTGGCCCCAACTCCACCATCGCGTCACGCGCAGCGATTGCTTCCATTCCGCAGGGCGGTTACCTCGACTTTCACTTCGCGCTGCTGAAGTCCGAGGGCACGCTTGACCGGGACAAGGTGATGGAGATCGCGGAAGAACAGGGCCTGGACGTCGACAAGCTTGCATCCGCCATGGACAGCGCGCGGGTTGACGCCATCATTGATGACAACCGCGAGCTTGCCAGAGAAGTCGGGGTTCGCGGTACCCCTGCCATCGTGATTGGGGATGAACTGGTTCCAGGAGCCGCTCCGCTTGAAGTCATCGAGACCCACATCCAAGCGCAGCGCGATGCCGTTGCCGAAGCAGGCTAGATAAGGCCCGCGAGCGGCGAACTGGGATCAGCGTATCGCTTCTTCGACATCCGGCCGGCCAAGTATGCATCACGGCCAGCCTCGACAGCATGCTTCATGGCGCGAGCCATGCGAACTGGGTCGCGTGCCTCTGCAATCGCTGTGTTCATCAGGACTCCATCGCAGCCCAGTTCCATGGCGACCGCGGCGTCAGAGGCAGTGCCCACACCCGCATCTACAAGCACGGGCACATTCGCCTGTTCCTTTATGAGGCGAATGTTGACCTGGTTCTGGATACCGAGGCCCGACCCAATGGGTGCACCCAGCGGCATGATCGCACAACATCCCATCTGCTCCAGTTCACGGGCCATGATGGGATCATCACTGCAATACACCATCACATCAAACCCTTCCGAGATCAGAAGCTCTGCCGCACGCAGTGTCTCACGCATGTCCGGGTAGAGGGTCTTCTGGTCCCCCAGCACCTCAAGCTTCACTAGCTTCCAGCCGCCGGCCTCTCGTGCCAGACGAAGTGTCCGGACGGCATCCTCGCCGGTAAAGCAGCCCGCAGTGTTCGGCAGATAGGTATAGCGTTTGGGGTCAACAAAATCAGCCAGTCGCGGCTGCGACGGATCCGTCAGGTTTACCCGCCGGACGGCAACCGTCACAATCTCGGCTCCTGACGCCTCCGCTGCATCGGCATTCTGCTGATACGATTCGTATTTGCCGGTTCCGATAATCAGGCGCGAGGAGTATTTCTTACCGGCAATCACCAGCGGTGTATCTGCAGGCAATCGGGCAATGGTGTCTTGCTTGGCAATGGCGTCGGACATGGACAATTACTGGTCTTTCAACTCGGCATAAGTTGGGGCGGCTCGCAGGTGGAACGGCCTGATCACCCGCCACCGACAAACTGGACAATTTCAATGCGGTCGCCCTCATTTAATCGCGTCTCGTCATAGAGCGACTTGGGCACAATCTCCAGATTGCGCTCCACCGCAATTTTTCCAGACTCGAGTCCCAGCAGCCCCAGCAAGCCTGCCACAGTTGTCTGACCCGGTACCCGGCGTTCTTCGCCATTCACCGAGACCGTCACAGTGTGCGGACCAGGGCTGGATGCCGGGTTGGTCGCCTGAATTGGGGAATTTGAGGTCATAGGCGAGATAATGGTGTGCATGTCTGCTCTTTTCAACGGGTTCGCAACGTCTCTGCGCCAATGTGGCCCGGTATTTTGGTCGGTTTGCATCCGTGAAAGGCGGTGCTTTGCGGCTGCGGCCCGCTAAAGTATAAGAAGTGACATCACAACTGCCTGAAATTGCCCGCGATTAGAGGGTTTTCTGCTCACGATCCCGCCTTTCCGTCCATCAGGTCCGCAGCGGCAAAATCAAAGAGAAGGTTGCCCGAGACATGCCGGCGACAATTTTTGTTCTCAACGGCCCTAACCTCAATCTATTGGGGCAGCGAGAGCCTGAAATCTACGGGGCTGACACGCTTGCGGACGTTGAACAGCGCTGCAAGACGCGTGCGGCTGAACTGGGCCTCGCTATCGACTTCCGGCAATCCAATCATGAAGGTGAGCTTGTCACCTGGCTTCAGGAGGCCAGAGCATCTGCATCAGGCGTCGTGCTGAATGCTGCGGGCTATACGCACACCTCCGTGGCTATAAGAGACGCCGTGCTTGCCTGCGAAAAACCTGTTATCGAAGTCCACCTTTCGAATCCCTATTCCCGCGAAGAGTTCCGCCAGCACAAG
>JANQMQ010000235.1 GCA_028279995.1 Candidatus Phaeomarinibacter sp.
CGCCAGACAGCTCCTCACAACCTGGGACGCCCATTCCGATCAGTTCCCGATGAAGATCCTCCGCCGCAACGCGTGTAAATGTGACAGGCAAAATGAGACTCGGCTCAACTCCGTCTTCGAGGAGCTTTGCGACTCGCCGTTTCATAGCAAACGATTTTCCGGTACCGGGCCCAGCCATCACACGGATAGCGGAATTCATCGAAGACGCGATGTTGAAGGTCGGTGAGCTTGGAGCAATACCATCTGACCAAGACATACTGCGATACCTCTACATTGATACTAATGCGCGAGTGTGCATTTAGCTGACGGACAAGTACAAGCTAACAATCCCTTAAGTTGTCTTTTAGCCCGCTCCTTGACCCCACGCCCCCTTTCCCCCTAAAACACCGGCTCATTTCCGAGACATTGTCTGTCTCCTTCGGCCAGCGGGGCGTTTGCCCTCGCACGTCGCCACCCGTCAGCGCGTTGCGCCCACGGGTGCGTTTTTCGTTTGGCTGATGGATGTCGGGCGGTGTTTTCGGTAAAAACGGCTTAGAACTGCGGATTTTGCGCATAAATGTTTGAGAACCTTCAGGATCGTCTGGGCTCCATTTTTGAGGGGCTGACCAAGCGCGGGGCGCTGTCGGAGAAAGATGTCTCCGAGGCGATGCGTGAGGTGCGCCGGGCGCTGCTTGAGGCGGATGTGGCGCTGCCGGTGGCGCGCGACTTCATCAAGAAGGTCACGGAACGCGCTGTCGGCCAGGAAGTTCTGCGCTCTGTGACGCCGGGCCAGCAGGTCATCAAGATCGTCCATGACGAGATGATTTCGATGCTTGCCGGGGGTGGCGAAGGCGACGATGCGCCTGCTGCCGCGCCGGAAGAAGGGTCTGCGGATGACGCGGCGGGGATCGACCTTGCCGCCGTGGCGCCGGTGCCGGTGATGATGGTGGGGCTGCAGGGCTCCGGTAAGACCACCTCCACGGCCAAGATCGCCATTCGCCTGCGCGACAAGGCAAAACGCAAAGTTCTGATGGCGTCGCTCGACGTGCGCCGCCCCGCGGCTCAGGAACAGCTCAAGGTGCTGGGTGAGCAGGCGGAGATCGACACGCTTCCCATCGTGGCGGGCCAGGACCCGGTGGCGATTTCAAAGCGCGCCATGGAAGCGGGCCGCCTGGGCGGCTACGACGTGGTGATGCTGGATACGGCGGGCCGCCTTGCGGTGGACGAAGCGCTGATGGCCGAGATGGCCGAGATCAAGTCCGCCGCCAATCCGCATGAAATTCTTCTCGTTGCTGACAGCCTGACCGGTCAGGACGCGGTCAACACCGCTGACCTGTTCAACAAGCGCGTGGGGCTCACCGGCATTGTGCTGACCCGTGCGGATGGTGACGGGCGCGGCGGGGCGGCGCTGTCCATGCGGGCGGTGACCGGCAAGCCGATCAAGCTTCTGGGCACCGGCGAGAAGCTGGACGAGATGGAAGTGTTCCGCGCCGACCGGATCGCCGGACGCATTCTGGGTATGGGCGACGTGGTGTCGCTCGTGGAGAAGGCGGCGGAAACCCTCGACGCTGAAAAAGCCGAGAAGATGGCCGCCAAGATGAAGAAGGGTCAGTTCGACCTGGATGATCTGGCGGAGCAGCTCAAGCAGATGGCGAAGCTCGGCGGCATGTCCGGCGTGATGGCGATGATGCCGGGCATGGGCAAGGCCAAGAAGCAGCTGGATGCCGCCGGCATGGATGACGGCGTCTTGAAGCGGCAGGCGGCGATCATTTCGTCGATGACGAAGGCCGAGCGGCGCAATCCTAAGGTGCTCAATGCCAGCCGCAAGAAGCGTGTGGCCAAGGGCTCCGGTACGCAGGTGCAGGAAGTGAACCGCGTGCTGAAGATGCACCGGCAGATGGCCGATGTCTTCAAGGCGATGGGCAAGAAGGGCGGCAAGAAAGGCATGGCGGCGCTGATGGGCGCCATGGGCGGCGGCTTGCCTCCCGGTGTGACGCCTCCGGGCGGCCTTGGCGGCCCGATGGGCGGTGGATTGCCCCCGGGCCTTGGCGGCGGGATGCCGTCAGGTGGGGCTGGATTGCCGGGACTGGGTGGCGCACCGACGCTTCCGGGACTTGGCGGCCCAAAGAAGAAATAGAGTTTTGAGTACCGGGCAAAGAACAACCAAGAAGAGCAGCCCGAAATATGACGATTACGGATTAAACGAGATTGCCGGGTGCGGGAGACGCCCCGGTCTTAAGACAACCTAAGGAGACTGACTAAAATGGGATTGAAGATCAGGCTTGCCCGTGGTGGCGCCAAGAAGCGTCCGTTCTACCGCATCGTTGTGGCGGATGTCCGCAGCCCGCGCGACGGCCGCTTTGTTGAAAAGATCGGCACGCTGAACCCGCTGCTGGCCAAGGACGACGAAGCCCGCGTGAAGCTCGACGTTGAGCGCGCCAAGTACTGGCTCGGCCAGGGTGCCCTGCCGACGGATCGCGTGTCGCGTCTGCTGGATGCGGAAGGCCTCGTGAAGCGCGAAGCCCGCAACAACCCGAAGAAGGCACTGCCGGGCAAGAAGGCGCAGGAGCGCATCGAAGCCAAGAAGATTGCCGAAGAGGAAGCTGCTGAGGCTGCCAAGGCTGCTGAAGAAGCACCTGCCGAGGAAGCTCCTGCGGAAGAGGCTCCTGCTGAAGAAGCCAAGGAAGAAGCTGCTTCCTGAGTGGCTGATTGCTGAATGGCCGATGAGACCACAGACGTCCTGCTAGGTGCGATTGCCGGTGCCCATGGGGTGCGCGGCGATGTGCGGGTCAAGACGTTTACGGATGATCCGGCGGCCATTGGTGACTATGGACCGGTGCATACGGAAGACGGACGGGTGTTCAGCCTGAAGGTCACCAAGCCGGTCAAAGGCGGTATGGCCGCAAAGCTTGATGGGGTCACGGACCGCGATCAGGCAGAGGCACTGAAGGGCACGCGGCTCTATGTGTCTCGTGAGGCACTCGGGGAACCGGGTACGGACGACGATGGTGAGGAAGCTTACTTCCATGCGGACCTTGTGGGGTGCGTGCTGGTGAGTGAGCAGAACGAGGAGATTGGACGGGTGACTGCCGTTCACGATTTTGGCGCGGGCGACCTGTTGGATGTCGCGCGCAGTGACGAAGCTGGTGCGGGGAAATCCGTACTGGTGCCGTTCACGCGCGCGGTGTGTCCTGAGGTTGATATCGCCGCGCGCCGGATCGTGTGTGTGCCGCCGGTCGGTCTGTTTGAGGATGCGGAACCGGAGGAAGGTGAGCTTGATGGCTGATACTTCTGCATGGACCGCCACCGTTCTGACCCTGTACCCGGAGATGTTTCCGGGGCCGCTGGGCGTGAGCCTTGCGGGGCGTGCGCTCGACGAGGGCAAGTGGGCGCTTGAGACGCGGAACATCCGCGACTATGCGGTCGATAAGCACCGCACGGTGGACGACACGCCGGCCGGCGGTGGTCCGGGCATGGTGATGCGGGCGGATGTGATGGCGGCCGCCATTGATGCGGTGGCGGATCAGCCGGGCCCGCTGGTCTATCTGACGCCGCGCGGGGTGCCGCTGACCCAGGGTCTGGTCCGCGAGATTGCGTCGGGTCCCGGTGCACGGTTCGTGTGCGGACGGTTTGAAGGGGTGGACGAGCGGGTGTTCGCCACACGGCCGGGGCTGGAAGTGAGCCTTGGAGATTTTGTTCTGTCAGGCGGTGAAGCGGCTGCCCTGACACTGATCGATGCCTGCGTGCGGCTGCTGCCGGGCGTGATGGGGGCGGAAGCCTCGGGCGACGATGAAAGTTTTGAGAACGGACTTCTGGAGTATCCGCATTACACGCGGCCCCAGCAGTTTGACGGCATGGAGATACCGGCGGTTCTGACCTCCGGCCACCATGAAAAGGTGCGTGAATGGCGGCTGCACGAAGCCGAGCGCATCACGAAGGAACGGCGGCCTGACCTGTGGGCAGCCTATGAAACGAAGACCGGCGGCGCGCGTGAGGCGCGTCCCGCACTTGACCATTAGATTGAAGACGAGAGAACGAGGGTTCATCCCATGAATATCATCGAAGAAATCAACGCCGAACAGGCCGCGAAGCTGGGCGAAACCAAGAAGGTTCCTGATTTTCGCCCGGGCGACACTGTCCGCGTCAACGTGAAGGTTGTGGAAGGCTCGCGCGAGCGTATCCAGGCCTATGAAGGCGTGTGCATTGCGCGCTCCGGCGAAGGCCTGAACCAGAACTTCACGGTACGGAAGATTTCGTACAATGAAGGTGTGGAGCGTGTGTTCCCGATCTACTCCCCGCTGATCGACTCAATCGAGCTGGTCCGCACGGGTAAGGTGCGCCGCGCCAAACTTTACTACCTGCGCGGCCGTCGCGGTAAGTCTGCGCGTATCGCAGAACGCGTCGACCACAAGGCAGGCGGCAAGGGCAAGAAGAAAGCGTAAGCGCTTCTTCCCTACTGGCGATGTGGTTCATATCGCCGCCTGTTATGCCTATATGACCGATCCGCATGGACGGGATTTCTCCTGGTCCATGCGGCTGCCTGTGTGACGCAGGCGGATGAGAGTGACGAGCGAGAAGGAAGCAAGCTGATGTCTGCCCCGCGTACGATGTATGACAAGATCTGGGATGATCACATTGTTGAAACCCGCGAAGACGGCACGGGCCTGCTGTATATTGACCGCCACCTCGTTCACGAAGTGACGAGCCCGCAGGCCTTTGAAGGTCTGCGCATGTCCGGCCGCTCCGTGCGCCGCCCGGAAAAGACGCTGGCCGTGGCCGACCACAATGTGCCGACGTCCGACCGCTCCAAGGGCATTGCGGATGAGGAAAGCCGCATTCAGGTCGAGACCCTTGAAGCGAACTGCAAGGAGTTCGGCGTCGAGTATCTGCCGACCAACGACATCCGCCAGGGCATCGTGCATATCGTCGGGCCGGAGCAGGGGTTCACCCTGCCGGGCACCACAATCGTGTGCGGCGACAGCCATACGTCGACCCACGGCGCGTTCGGCGCGCTGGCGCACGGCATCGGCACGTCGGAAGTAGAGCACGTGCTCGCGACGCAGACGCTGATCCAGAAGAAGGCCAAGAATTTTCGCGTTAATGTGGAAGGCACGCTGCCGGAGCATCTCACCGCCAAGGACATCATCCTGGCGATCATCGGCGAGATCGGCACGGCGGGCGGTACGGGATATGTGATCGAGTTTGCGGGTCCGGCGATCCGTGCGCTCTCCATGGAAGGCCGCATGACCGTCTGCAACATGACGATTGAAGGCGGTGCCCGCGCCGGCCTCATCGCGCCGGACGAAAAGACAATTGAATATTTCAAGGGCCGCCCGCGCGCGCCCAAGGGTGACGCATGGGATGCGGCGGAAGCCTATTGGCGCTCGCTGCCGTCAGATGAAGGCGCTGTGTTCGACCGTGAGATCACGCTGGACGTCAACAATCTGGCGCCGATCGTCACCTGGGGCACGAGCCCGCAGGACGTGGTGTCGGTCACCGGCATGACGCCGGACCCCGCCAAGATCGAAGACGCAGACAAGGCCCGTTCGGCTCAAGCCCCATATACTCAAGCGCGCGCTCGACG
>JANQMQ010000238.1 GCA_028279995.1 Candidatus Phaeomarinibacter sp.
CAGCTCGGCAGCCGCACCCCCGGGCATCCCGAGGTCGGCCACACGCCCGGCGGAGAGCACGAAGCGGTCCCGGTCCGGCCAGGTGGGGTCCTGAGGGCAGAACTTCATGAACTTGGTGAACAGCACCGTTGCTACGTCCGCCATGCCCATGGGCATGCCCGGGTGGCCCGACTTGGCCTGCTCTACGGCATCCATGGCCAGAGCGCGAATGGCGTTTGCCATCATGTTGTGCTCGGGAGAGTTGGAAGTGGATGCCTGAGTGTCCGCATCAGACGATACGGCCGCGCTGTTTGCTGATGTCATTGTGCTGGTTGCCCTTGGTCCGCGCTTGCCCCTGTTGAAAGCAAAATCGCGGTTGCCTCAAAAATTCCCCATCACGGTCTTATGCCGTTCGGGGAGCCATTGTGATCCGATTCGTACCGGCTTGATGCCTAAAAAGGCATGCGCCTGCTCTTGGGGTTCGAATTGGGCCGGGAGAATGACGAGGTGCCCTTGCAACGTCAACATGCCCGTGGCACCTGATGACAAGCCTGATCAGCCGTTTTTTGCGGCGTTGACCGGGGCAAGGCGTGATGAATACGTTATGTCACCAACCTGTTGCATATTGGCCTCGCCGATTCTCACCCGGTCGGTCTCTTAAGGTCATCAAACGGACCAAGATTTGAAGACGGGAACCTTCTTTTAGTTATGAGCAAGCTCGACGCAGCCATGGAGCGGTTTTCTTCCGCGCTGGATCAGTTGGAAGCGGGCATCAACCGGCGTGGCATAAAGGCACAGACGGCGTCTTCTGCCGAGCGGGAGCTTGTGGCCCTGCGCGAAGACCGGTCACGGTTGGCAGATGAGCTTGACCAGATGAAAGCCAAGGCGCGTCAGCTTGATGAGACGGCAGGTGCGGTCTCCGGGCGGCTTGATGAAACAATCGCCGGCATTCGTGCCGTGCTTGAGCCTTAGAGGCGGGAAACAGGCATGCCTCAGGTAACCGTCAAGATTAATGGCCGCAGCTACACGCTTGCTTGTGATGAAGGCGAGGAAGAGCATCTGGAAGGCCTGGCTGCCTATCTCGACAAGCATGTGACCAACCTGTCCCAGGGCGTGGGGCAGGTGGGGGACCAACGCCTGATGCTGATGGCCGGGCTTCTGGTGGCCGATGAGCTATCGGAAGCGCTGGGTGAGGTGAAGGCGCTGCAGGACGAGGTGGCGGCCCTCAAGGATGCGCGCGCGGGCGCTGCCAGCAAAAGCCAGGATGCGGAGAATCAGGTGGCGGAAGTTCTCGAGGCTGCGGCAAAGCGGCTGGAGGACATTGCCGGGCGGCTTGAGGCGTCCTAGCTGTTACCCTTACAAGAGTGGGGCTGCCTGGTGCGCCAGGAGCCACATTGCTCGGGGCCTTACGGTCTCCTAGGGAGCTGTCCCTGCCTGGGCTCGAGGGCCCTAGCATCACGGCGCCCACCTACTTCTGTAGGTTCCCGGGGATTTCTGCTCCAGCGGCCAAGGCGGCTCCACTCTCCAATGCAGGTTCAGGCCAGCTGTTCTCCATGACCTCAACGCCATTTGACGGACTTACAAAGCCGCAGCTGCGCGCGGCGGCAGGCCTTGTGCGCCGGGATGCTGCGCGACGGCTGGCGGGGCGCGACGCTGAGCTGATTACCCGGCAGATCATGGAACGCTTGCCGCTCCGGGAGCAGGAGACGGTGGCAGGCTACTGGCCCGTGCGTGGTGAAGCGGACCCACGTCATGCCTTGCGGGCGCTGCAGGCGCTCGGGCACCGGCTGGCCCTTCCGGTAGTCGTCGGTAAGGATCAGCCCCTTGCGTTCAGAAGCTGGCGACTTGGGGAGCCGCTGTTGGCGGGGAGGTATGGTATTCCTGCCCCGGGTCTGAGCGCGCCACTCGTCACACCGACCTTGCTGTTGGTGCCCGGCCTGTGGTTTGACCGAGCCGGTGGTCGGCTTGGCTATGGTGGTGGTTTTTATGACCGGACGCTTGAACACTTGCGGGCGGGTCGGCAGCTTCGTGCTGTCGGCATAGCTTACGAGGCGACGTTGGGCGGTCATCTTGACCGCGAGCCGCATGACGCGGTGATGGATTTTGTTGTGACCGAACGGCGCGTTTTGCGCACCGGGTGATCGGTCCGTAGCAGGAATAGCCTTATGCGGCTTTTGTTTTTGGGTGATGTGGTTGGCCGGTCCGGCCGCGAGGCGGTGGTTGCCGCATTGCCAGGGCTGAGGTCAGACCTTGATCTCGATTTTGTGGTGGTGAACGGCGAGAACGCTGCGGGCGGCTTCGGCATCACCGAGAAAATCTCGACTGAATTGCTGGATGCGGGCGCGGACGTCATTTCCGGTGGCAACCATTCCTGGGACCAGCGCGAGGCGCTGGTGTTCATCGAACGCGAGGAACGCCTTCTGCGGCCTGCCAATTTTCCTGCCGGAACGCCGGGCAGGGGCGCCGGGCTCTTTGAGGCACGCGGGGGCCGCCGGGTGCTGCTGGTGAATGTGCTTGGCCGCGTCTTCATGGACCCGCTGGACGATCCTTTCGCGACCGTCGAGAAAGAGCTGAGTGCTGCCCCCATGGGCGATGTGGCGGATGCGGTCATCGTCGATATTCATGCAGAGGCCACGTCCGAAAAGATGGCCATGGGGCATTTCTGCGACGGCAAGGCATCATTGGTGGTTGGGACGCACAGCCATGTGCCGACGGCTGACGCCCAGGTGCTGCCGGGCGGCACGGCGTATCAGACGGATGCAGGCATGTGCGGCGACTATGACAGTGTGATCGGAATGGACAAGGAAGAGCCGCTCAATCGCTTCACCCGCAAGATTTCCGGCGGGCGGTTCACCCCTGCGGATGGTGATGCGACAGTCTGTGGCGTTTTTGTTGAGACAAATGACATCACCGGCCTTGCCGAGCGGGTGGAGCCGATCCGCCTGGGTGGCCGACTGAAGCAGTCTATGGCTGGCTAGGTGCTGCTGAGGGTGTGGCGGGTAGCCTTGACCCGCCTCTATTCTCTATAAAGCCTCCAAATCATCTAATTCAGACGACAGATCCGCAGCGCGTGAGCCCATGGCCGGCCATTCACAATTCAAGAACATCATGCACCGCAAGGGTGCACAGGACGCCAAGCGGTCCAAGGTTTTTGCCAAGCTGGCGCGTGAAATCACCGTTGCTGCCAAGCTCGGCATGCCGGATCCGGCGATGAACCCGCGGCTGCGCGGCGCCATTCAGGCGGCGCGGGCGGAAAACATGCCCAAGGACAATATCGAGCGCGCCATTAAGAAGAGCCAGGGGGGCGATGAGGACAATTTTGAGAATGTCCGTTATGAGGGATTTGGGCCCGGCGGCATCGGTGTCATCGTTGAAGCGCTGACCGATAATCGCAACCGTTCCGCCAGTGAAATCCGGGCGGCTTTCTCCAAGAATGGCGGCAATCTGGGTGAAACGGGCTCGGTGTCCTTCATGTTCGATCAGGTGGGGCGCATCGAGTATCCGGCGGACGTCGCCGATGCGGACACGATGTTTGAAGCGGCCATCGAGGCGGGCGCGGATGATGTGTCGTCAGATGATGACGGCCACGAAATCATCACGGCGGCTGACAGTCTCAATGAGGTGGCGACAGCACTGGAAGAAAAGCTGGGTGAACCGCGCAAATCTGCGCTGATCTGGAAGCCGCAGAACTCCATCGAGGTGGACAGTGACGCGGCATCGACGCTGCTGAAGCTGCTGGATGCGCTGGACGACAATGATGATGTTCAGCAAACCTATGCGAACTTCGAAATATCCGATTCGGTTCTTGAGAGCCTTACGAGCTGACGCGGGCCCCTTGTTGAGGGCTTTGCCCGGCTTGAGACGGCGGGGCGCACAGGCATGACACCCAATTCCAACACCCGGCGACTGCTGGGGCTTGATCCGGGCCTCAGGGCGACCGGCTGGGGTATTGTGGATGTCACCGGCTCGAGGCTCGTGCATGTGGCCAATGGGACGGTGAAGTCCCGGGCGAAGGACGCTCTCTCTGATCGGTTGGCGATGCTGCATGATGGCATTCGCGCCATCATTGAGGCGCATGGGCCCGATGAGGCTGCAATCGAGAGCGTGTTTGTGAGCAAGGACGGGCAGGCGACCCTGAAGCTGGGGCAGGCACGCGGTGTCGCCATTCTAGCAGCGGCACAGGCGGGGCTTGAGGTGGCGGAATATGCCCCAAAGCACATCAAGAAATCCGTTGTTGGTGCGGGCCATGCCGACAAGCGGCAGATGGTGGCCATGGTGACTATGCTGCTGCCTCAATGTGATCCGCATTCGGAGCATTCCGTTGATGCGCTGGCGGTGGCTATCACCCATGCCCATGGCTCTGCCGGCGCGGCGCGGGTGGCTGCTGCCGTGGGGGCCAAGGCATGATCGGCAAGCTCAAGGGCATTGTGGATGAGACGGGGCTCGACTGGGCGCTGATTGATGTGAGCGGCGTCTGCTATCACGCATCCTGCTCGGCGACGACACTGCGGCAGATCGGCGGGCCGGGGGATGCGGCTGTGCTGCATATCGAAACCTATGTACGCGAAGACCAGCTGCGGCTGTTCGGTTTTTCAACGGAAGCTGAACGTGAGTGGTTCCGGTTGTTGCTGAGTGTGCAGCGGGTTGGGGCCAAGGCCGCGCTGGCCATTCTGTCGGTACTGGACCCGCAGTCGCTGGCGCGTGCCATTGCCTTCAAGGACGCCAAGGCCATTGCGACGGCGCAGGGTGTTGGGCCGAAGGTTGGTGAGCGCATCATTGCGGAGCTAAAGGACAAGGTGCCTGCATCCCTTGCCGTGGCCGG
>JANQMQ010000249.1 GCA_028279995.1 Candidatus Phaeomarinibacter sp.
TTGACCCTCATCGCGTTGTCGTTCCTCTATGGCGTTTTTCATGCAGCCGGCCCAGGTCACGGAAAGGCGGTGTTGTCAGCCTATCTCGTGACACAGCCGACAGCGCTTAAGCGCAGCCTGCTGCTAGCCGCGGCTTCCTCCTTCATGCAGGGGATTACCGCGATTATCGTTGTCACCGGGATCATTGCGGTTTTCGGACTGGCGCTGCGCACATCAGGTGTGATCGTCCAATGGCTTGAGGCTGCGAGCTTTGCGCTGGTGGCGCTTGTTGGCCTTTGGCTGGTCTGGCGATCGGCCAAGGCGCTGGCGCCTCGATTTGGCTTCAATCTGGGGCAGGCCGGGCACGGGCATCATCACCACCATGACCATGACCATGACCATGACCACGGGCATAGCCATGATCACAGCCACGAGCACGATGGCAACTGTGGCCATACCCATTTTCCGACCCCGGCTGAAAGCATGCAGGCAGGCTCATTGCGGGAAATGGTGGGCATTGTTCTGTCCATCGGCATTCGTCCGTGTTCGGGCGCCATTCTGGTTCTGGTCTTTGCACAGGTGATGGGCATGACACTGGCAGGGGTCGCAGCGGTGCTGGCGATGTCAGCAGGCACGGCCATAGCGGTTGCTCTGATTGCACTTGCCGCTGTCGGACTGCGGGACGGGGCCTGGGCGCTGACCCGGCTGGATGACTCGCGTGTCGAGGTGGCGGTTCACAGCCTTGCCATTCTGGGCGGGGTCCTGCTGCTGGTGATGGGCACCCTTTTTGCCTATGCAAGCGCCACTCAACCCGGCAGCGGCGTTCTGCTCATGTAATGGGCAGGCATGCGCTTGCCGTCAGACCGCCATGGCCTTAAGGCTACCTCCGAAAAATACATTCGGAGTTCCTGATGAAGACGCGCGCAGCCTTGGCGGTTGAGGCCGGACGTCCCCTTGAGATTGTTGACGCGGACCTTGAAGGTCCCCGTGAGGGCGAAGTCCTCGTCGAGATCATGGCGACGGGCATTTGCCACACAGACGAATTCACACTCTCAGGCAAGGATCCGGAAGGCATCTTTCCGTGCATTCTAGGTCATGAAGGCGCTGGCATCGTTCGTGAGGTAGGGCCGGGCGTCTCATCTCTTGCGATTGATGACCACGTTATTCCGCTTTACACGCCTGAATGTGGCGAGTGCGAGTACTGCCATAACCCCAAAACAAATCTGTGCCAGAAAATCCGCACAACGCAGGGGCAGGGACTGATGCCGGACGGCACCAGCCGCTTCTCGGTCAACGGTACACCCGTGCATCACTACATGGGCACGTCCACCTTTTCCAACTTCACTGTCGTGCCCGAAATCGCGCTCGCCAAAGTGCGCAAGGACGCGCCGTTCAACAAGATCTGCTACATCGGCTGCGGCGTTACCACGGGCCTTGGCGCTGTGATCCACACGGCAAAAGTCGAAGAAGGGTCCGTCGCCATCGTGTTCGGCCTTGGCGGCATCGGGCTCAATGTCATCCAGGGTCTGCGAATGGTTGGCGCCCGGATGATTGTCGGCGTTGATCTCAACAATGACCGCGAGGCCTGGGGCCGCAGGTTCGGCATGACCCATTTCGTCAATCCAACGCAGGTTGACGGTGATCTGACCAAGCATCTGATTGACCTGACCGGCGGTGGCGGTGATTACACCTTTGAATGCATCGGCAATACGGACGTCATGCGTGTGGCGCTGGAAAGCGCCCATAAAGGGTGGGGCGAGTCGATCATCATCGGCGTGGCGCCCGCGGGGGCGGAGATATCAACGCGGCCGTTTCAGCTGGTGACCGGGCGCAGCTGGCGCGGATCGGCCTTTGGTGGCGCGCGCGGGCGGACGGATGTGCCTCAGATCGTCGACTGGTACATGGACGGTAAGATTGAGATTGATCCGATGATTACCCA